>DASZWG010000400.1:0-5387 GCA_035546675.1 Mucilaginibacter sp.
AATGAATCGGGCAGGGCAAAGTCGCCGTGAGCCAAACCGGTATCTAAGCGGAGGATAATACTTTGAATGATCTTGTTATCTGTACCAACCAGGTCGGCATGCAGCACGCCGCTGATGCGTGACAGGACGTGCCTTTCGCCCATCACCACATAAGCCTTAAAGTACATCGTATCGCCTGCAGCATAGTACGGTTTGTCGAACTGCAGATAAGCACGCTCACCTGGGTGCCCCGTTAAGAAGGAATCAAGTTTAGCGGATATTTCACCGGGCCCGAAACCGGTTGGAATGTCAGTACCTTCAGGCGGTTCATAATCGATGGGTAATAGTTCGGCAGCCCTGTACCGGCCCCAGACACCGCGGTAGGTTACGCTATAGGGATCGGATAATACTCCTATAGTATAAACAATCGCGTCCGGCGAATTGAACATGATTAATGTATTATCGGTATTGCTCGTATTGTACAAGTATTCAACCCGGTCGTTAATATGAAAGTGACGCTTTTTATTATAAGCAACTATCAGGCCCCCATTATTACAACTCAGCAGGTATTGGTTGGGTTGGTTAGTGGGTCTGATGATATCTTTTCGATGCAAAGGATCAGGTAAAAGTTTTTGGAATGTTTTTGGGAGTTTTGATTTTTTGAGCCAATAAGACATCGAATCGCGTCTTTCCGGGCCCGATTTGTTTTTATAAAACCTGATCCTGGCATCGATCAGGCTGTCTGGTGGTCTTTCAGGATTAGCATAAACAGCCAGCTTTTGTACCCTGAATCCATCCGCATCCAACCGGTCGCTGAGCAGTGAACGAAAAAAGTGCATGGGCGAATTGGTATATATCTCCCGCCGTGCCCTATACCATGCGTCTTTCTGGGACGGAGTGCCTTTTAGTTCTTCAAAAAGGGCGAACCCTCGATACCTGATTGCTTTTTTAAACAGGCTGTCGCGCATTACAAAATCTTTGAGCAGGTATTTTATCCGGTAACCAAGAGCATCATTTTCGATGATCAGGAAATCATACGTTGAGGCTTTGAGCGTGCTGTCGGTAGCTTCGAAACTAAAATCAAGTACATCGGGGTTTAATATTTTACAATATTTGGCCCTCTCTGAGTTACCTAAAAATGCATCTTTGAACCAGTTGAGGTATTTTTCACGATTCGGGTCAGAACGATATCGAATGGTCACACCCCTGAGCAAATGAGTTTGCGTTGAGATCAAAATATCGGGTAGCCTGATGTCCCGATTCTGTATACCAACGGGTTGACTATAGGTTTCGAAAGCTACATCGGTTACAACCAGGTCGTACTTGCCCGGTTTTACATTTCGCAGGGTAAAGCTGCCATCGGCAGAGGTCCTGGTGCCGACTGTTGCATCACTAAGAAACACACTCACGTTCTCTACCGGTTTCTTGTCGGCTTTGTTTAAAACTCTGCCTGTAATGGTGTATTGAGCGACAGACCTTATCGGTATCACTAGTACCAGGATACAATAAATAAATATTTTGCTTAAGGACATTGATGATAAAATAATTAATTACCAATACAGCTCCGATAGCAAAGAGCTGCCAATACTAACCGTTGGTATTTTAGAAATTTTAGACTCAATTTTTCTGTATATGCGTTTCATCACCATTCACCGCTATTCTACTTTATATTGGTATACTTTTCGCCCGATATTCCCTTTATCATCTATACCTTCCACCACCACCCGGTAATTACCCTTGCCATCGGCATTGTAAAATTCGAGCGAAGCATTGCCGTTTTTGTCTGTATTCAGTTCGGGCTGCCAGTAAATGGTGCTGCGCAGGTCTTTCCGGTTCAGGCTGTCGGGGTTATCGTATTTCGGCGCGTAGAATATACGGGCTTTGTAAAAACCATTCACGGAGACTGTAAGTATTCCTGTTGAGGTAATATCTTTTTCTTGTAGACCGTTTTTTGTATAGATCAACAGAACGCCTTGAGGATTTGATGGATCATTACTCACTACTTCAATTCGGTCGATACTAGCCGTATTTATAGAACTGATATTAAAACCAGCAGGCATTGGCTGGTCATTCCATACTACGATCATTGGGCTCGGATTGATGGTATTTATGCGCAGTACTGGGTTCCAGTCAAGCGGCCCTCTTCCAATCCATTTTACATTTTTTAACAATCCCATTAGCCTGATGGCGAGTCCGCCTCCATACCGGATCTGGTCACCATGTATAACCTGGTCTACGATCCCATAACCGCCATTGCTTGTCCGGAGCGGTTCTAACTTTCTGGCTTTCACCCTCACCTCTTTGAGCAATTTGCCTTTACCGGTACCGAGCATATTAAGCTGTTCCTGTTGTTTTTCGGTATTTTCGAGGTAAGGCATCATCAGGGTATCGGGACGGCTTTCCGAGCCGGGAAGGGTATCCACCTCCGGTTCAGTTTCGGGATGATAGCTGATCTGTGTCGAGTTTTTACCATTGGCTTTGGTGGCATTGAGCACGAAGGATGTGCTGCCGGTAAAGTCCAGGTTACGGAAGCTGAAGTTGCCCCGGTCATCCGTGGTTTGGGTAAGCAGCGGGCCACCCTTGTCGGGTATCAGTGTTACGGTGCCTTTAGCGATGGGTTTACCCGGCAAAGTTTTGGCCGTTCCGCTGATGGTGATACCCCGCTCGGGCTGATAAGCAACCGGCGGCTGATGATCATCCAGTACCTGCTTCCAGGCAAACCTCCGGTATCCGTGTGTCAGCATCACCAGGTCAAGGTCATGGAGCTTCTCTTGGGTGATACCTGTAAAATAGTAATTGGGCTGCTCGACATAACCTTTCAGGTCATCGGTTAACAGCAGGTCGGTCAGGATGGAGGTTTCCTTATCTTCCGCTACGGGCACTTTGCTTTCATCGGTCACCGATACGGAGAAATGCCCCACAGCCGCCGAATCGGCCCGGGTAAGCGCATGGAGCTTTAACACCACTTTCCCCCGGGGGGAATAGCTTGCCTGATCGGTACTGACATTGAGGCTCAGCTGATCAAAATTTTGTACAAAGATCAGTCTTTCGCATAAAGGCTCGTTATCCGGGGAGAAAAGCGTGATACGGGCAATACCCGTAAACAAGCGTCTTTTGAGGATCTCCAGCGAAGTAACCAGACTGTCGAGCGGGCAGCTGACCGTAGCGGCTATCCCGCCTGAATAGATGAGCAGGGTATAGGTTCTGCCCCGGTTCTCTTTAAAATAAGCGCTGTCAGTCATGATATGAACGTTAGCTTCGGGGATGGAGTCATTATCCACGGATAAGGCGATACCCTGTTGCTCGGGCCGGGGCAGGCTGAAAGAATCCGAAGCGCCGCCTGCAAAGGCTACCCGTGCATGATAGCTTTTACCCGCCCGGGGAACAAAGGAAAAGCTGCCCATACCCAGGTGAGCCGAAGCAAAAGAGGTGACCGTATCGCCTGAATCATCCATCACCAGGCCCTGTACGGCGACACCGAGGCCGTCAGCGGCGATGGCTTTAAAGGCGACCCGTGATCGGATACCTGCTACCAGCGTTCCCCCTTCGGGGAAGAACTGCAGGTCGGGCTTACCCATCCGGGACCCCGGCAGCGCATTTTCAGGCACGGCATGACTTTGGAGCGAACCTATGGGGATGATCTTTTGGAAGAAGCTTCCGGGATCGTTGCGCATCCAGCGGGTCCAGGCACGGATGCGGTAGTTACCCGCGGGTAATGAATCGGGCAGGGCAAAGTCGCCGTGAGCCAAACCGGTATCTAAGCGGAGGATAATACTTTGAATGATCTTGTTATCTGTACCAACCAGGTCGGCATGCAGCACGCCGCTGATAAGTGACAGGGCGTGTCTTTCGCCCATCACCACATAAGCCTTAAAGTACATTGTATCGCCTGCTGCATAGTACGGTTTGTCGAACTGCAGATAAGCACGCTCACCTGGGTGCCCCGTTAAGAACGTGTTGAGCTTGGATACCGTTTTGGATGTATCACCACCCACGCTGCAAAAGGCGGTAAGGTGACATAACAGCAATGCCGGCAATATCGAAAAGCTGATCTTCACGCGCGATAAGCGTTAATGGTTTATAATTAAGCTGCTATTCAACAACTAACTTATTAGTAAATTTAGAAAATAATTCACAGCATCACACCCCGTTTTTTTACGGTTTTTGCAAAATACTGACGAATCAGTAAGTATCTGGATGTGTAATTATTGCCGGCTTTTCAAAAAGGAGAGTATGGAGCTCAACTGATCTTTGGTTAAAATACCGCCGTATGCAGGCATTTTATCGCCGCCGTTAACGATGCGCGTGATCATTTCATCCGGCGAAAGCCTGAGCGCCACATGGCTTAGGTTGGGCCCGGTAATACCGCCGCGATCATCTATTTTGTGGCAATACAGGCACCCTTTCCGGTAAAACAAATGAGCGCCGGCAATTACAGTTGTATCGTTTGAATGTATCTGTACAGATGTCAAAGGTTTGGTTTTAAACCTCGGCGACCAGGGGGCTATTTCACCGATAAGGAATAAGCTGAGCACGAATACGACCACACAGATCGAACCGAACACGGCCCAGGGCCGGCGAATAGGGCTCCGTTCACCTTTTTTTGAAATAAAAGGCAGCGCTAACAGTATTATTATCGTTAGTATGGGCCCGATCACGATCATGTACGACTCTATTTTGGGCGGCATTAGTGCGAACAGGGAAAAGATGCTCAGCATGTACCAGTCCGGCTTTGGCTGAGTTTGAATGATAGACGGGTCGGGCGGTTGTGTGAGCGACGGCGGGCCGAAGATAAGAGCCAGCGATACGATGGCAATAACGGTTGCAGCGCTGACTACAACATCACGCCATGCAGCATAGGGCCAGAATGGTACGCCGACTTTTTGAAGCATCTCTTTATACCATTTACGGTAGGATTTTGGGTTTACGGGTCTGCCCGCTTTGGGTGGTTCCGAAATGCCGTTGCGTATAACCAGCATCAAATGGAATCCCACCAGCAGAAAGATAAGCGCAGGTATCATGAAAACATGATAGGTAAAGAACCTGTTGAGCGAATGTCCGCCAATGGTATCTCCGCCCAACAAGAGGCGCGCCAGCCATTTACCAATGACGGGAAACCGGCCCTGTTGCTCGGCTGCAACCACCGAAGACCATACCCCGTTCGAGTCCCATCGCAGCAACTGTCCGGTAAAGCCCATTGCGATAGTGAGGAATAATAAAAACACGCCGCTGATCCACGACATTTCCCTGGGGTATTTATAAGCCGCCGTGATGTAAACCCGTATCATGTGGATGCCAACCAGGATGATCATAGCCGATGCGCCGAAATAATGAATGCCCCGAAGCGTCCTTCCGAATGCGGCCCGGTTAGTAATAAACTCAAGCGATTGGTAAGCGCCTGATGCCGA
>DASZWG010000401.1:0-4979 GCA_035546675.1 Mucilaginibacter sp.
AGGCTTCTGACCTCGTCACCGCAGGGTCCTCTTTCGGGAGACCCCGAGGGGACGAGGGGAAAAAGCCTTCAGATTTTCTGCTTTGCGGTCGTGCCTGCCGGTCAGCGAAACCCATAGTGTTATGGGCTGAAAAGGTTCAGCCTGAAATGTCTGTACTTTTTAAATACACTAAGGCCGTTTTTGAGAAAGATAACAAAGCGTAACTGCTCTGAACTTGTTGCGAACCTGCAAAAAGTGATCAAAAGTGTATAAACCGGCTTATTTGAGAGCTTTTGAGTGTAAGGCGCTGCTTGTTTGTAAATAGTTGGTAATTAGTTATTTAAAGCGATTTCGTTCGGTAAAATGACTTTCGCTTGTAACTTTTACCCCTTAGTGTAATAGATTAATAGCTAAAAAACAATGGATTAAGTGTTAATTATTACCCGGGACACACGTGAGCGTGAATGCTCTGTGTAAGAAGTGATTGTAAGCCTGTTCAATGGCTCAATAATTCAATCATCCAGTAATTCAATCATTATTTGTACGGCGCCATATTGCCGCACGAGCAAACGCAGTTGGGGTCGCTTACGCCGAGCTTTTTGAGGAAATACCGGTAAAACCCGATGCGGTCGTTCATGCTGTATACCTTGTCGCCCTGCCCGCATTCCACCGCCCCGTTGATGATGTTGATCGTCATCCCGAAGCCGGGTTTACGGTTCAGGGCCTGGTCGGCGGCGCTCGGATGCCACTTGCCGGTTATCACGTCGTGTGCCGAGGGCTTTTGCGTTTGCGGCGTCATCCAGAAGTAGATGGCGGTCTCAAAAGCGACCACAGGGTCGGTTTCCACCAGGTCGGGGTTATCGAGCAGCACATGCTTATTACCGAAAATGCAATCGGAGGCATAGCCGTAATTACCGTTATAGCTGAGCTGCATGGGGCCGCGGCCGTAATATTTTTTGCCGGCCACGGCAGGATAGGCATCGTTGTCGGCCACGTAGGGCAGCGAGGTGTTATTCTCGTGAATGAACATCAGCCCGTCGTTATATTTCCCGTCCTCGCCGTGCCGGGTTTCGTGCGCAATATTGGCGAAAAACGCGGCTAACTCCTTTTTGTCGGTCGCCAGCTCCTTTTCGGTGCAAAAATTCCCGTAATCGACGGTGTAAGTGCTGTCGCCTTTCTTTTTGGCCCAGTCTTCGTTCCAGTCCTCATCCTGCCTTACAATGGTAGCGCTGCCGCTGCGCTTATCGATGCGGACGATCTGGTAAACCGACGTGGCCCGGCGGGTCACCCTGATCTTAATCCGGCCCAGTTCGTTTACTGCCTTGATGAAGGCGCTGTAGGTATAAAACTTATTGCGCATCGGGAACAGATCGTTGAATTGCTTCTCGCTCAGAAAATCGCTGACCCGGATATGCTGCACAGGCGCATTCCGCACGCTCGCACTTCCGCATTTCATGCTCATCAGCATCATTGGCAGCAAAGTCAGTAAGCAGATTTTATAAAAGACGGATATCTTCAAAATAGCGACGAATATTTAATTCCCAAAATTAATAACATTCCTAACTAACCGTAGTTTTAGCAAAGTATTGTATAAGGCATAAAGCCAGGTAAAAACTTTTGAACATCCGTATGGATTGGTAACTGAAATACCGAAATTCGGCACTCTGATGAAAATTTACACCAAAACAGGCGATAAGGGCCTTACTTCGCTGATCGGTGGCACACGCGTGCCCAAACATCATTTGCGCATCGAAAGCTATGGCACAGTGGACGAACTGAACTCGTGGATAGGCCTTATCCGCGACCAGGACATCAGCGCTCATGATAAGGATATACTGAAAGAGATACAGGACAGGCTGTTTACCATAGGCTCGTCGCTAGCTGCTGATCCGGAAAGGTCGAAGATGGTGATACCCGATCTGCGCAAAGCCGATATCGAACTGCTCGAAAAGGAGATAGACCGGATGGACGGAGAACTGCCTGAACTGCGTCATTTCATCCTTCCGGGGGGCAGCAATGCAGTTTCATTTTGTCATGTGGCGCGTTGCGTGTGCCGCCGCGCCGAAAGGCTCGCCGTGGAGCTAAGCGGCGAAAGCAGCGTTGATGAGGATGTGCTGATCTACCTGAACCGGCTGAGCGACTACCTGTTCACACTGGCCCGTAAGGCAGGTTTTGAGCATAAAATACCTGAAAATCAGTGGATACCACGCCTGTGAAAATGCTATAAAAAATAATTTGATAATCAATTTAAAAATATTATACTTTTGCCAAAAAATTAAGTAACCTTATAATTCTGAAAATATATGTATTGGACACTTGAATTAGCATCCCACCTGGAAGACGCACCATGGCCGGCAACTAAAGACGAACTGATCGATTATGCCATCCGTTCGGGCGCACCGGTTGAAGTTATAGAGAATTTGCAGGCGCTGGAGGATGATGGTGAGCCTTATGAGAATATTGAGGAAATCTGGCCTGATTACCCCACCAAGGACGACTTCTTTTTTAACGAAGACGAGTACTAACGCATTGCTTACTTTATAGGAGCCCCGTAATCACGGGGTTTTTTATTTTAAGAACTTTTCGGCATGTTTTGGGTTTATGAATTAATATTTATCCTAAAAAACATGCTATGAGAAGCTTATTGTACATTATTGCTGTTATCCTTATAATAGGATGGGCGATCGGTTTTTTTGCGTATAACGCAGGTGGAATTATTCATATCCTGCTGGTCATTGCGATCATTGCCCTGCTGCTGGGTGTGATCAGGCGGGCCTGAAAGGCAGCGGATGTTCGCGCAGAAGGAACTCAGCTATAGCGATATCTTCCGGGTAAGTGATCTTGATGTTCTGGTAGCTGCCGCTGATGAGGTTGATATTGACGCCCGTTTGTTCTACCACGCTGGCATCGTCGGTGAAACTTTCCTGGTATGGCTGCTGGTAGGCATTTTTTAGCTGACCGGCGCGAAAGGTCTGTGGTGTTTGTATCAGGTAGATCTCGTCCCTGTTCAGGCTAACTGAACGATTGTCCCTGATCTGCCTTACCGAATCGCGGCTTTTGATGGCCACAATGCCGTTGCCATACTGTTCAGCGCATTCGAATGATTCATCAATGATCTCTTTGTTTACCAATGGACGCACGGCATCGTGGATGGCGACAACTGAGTCGTCATCCCCAATTAGCGCAATGCCATTCCTTACGGAATGGAAACGGGTCTCGCCGCCGCTTACTAACTGGTGTGGAACGGTAAATTGATGTTCCTCGCACAATTCATGCCATAGGGTGTGAGAATTAGGGTGAAGCACAACGATGATATCCGGTTTGGTTTTGCAGGAATGGAATGCGTTAATAGTGTGCATCAGCACCGGGATACCGTTTAGCTGCAGGAATTGCTTCGGTACAGCTGAATGCATTCTTTTGCCCGAGCCGCCGGCTACGATAATAGCGTAATATTTCATTTCGAGAAGTCTCGCAGTTGATACGTATTACGTGAGCAAAGGTATAAAACGTATCACATACGACATCAAAAGTATCGCATTAAATGAGTAGCATGGCATCGCCATAGCTGTAGAAGCGGTATTTTTCCTTAACGGCTACTTCATAAGCATGCATTACGTTCTCATATCCGCCGAAGGCGCAGATCATCATCAGCAGAGTCGATTCAGGAGTATGGAAATTCGTAACCATGCAGTTGGCGATACTGAAATCGTAAGGCGGGAAGATGAACTTGCTGGTCCAGTCGTTTGCGGCTTTAAGCGTCTTGCTGGCTGATACAGCCGATTCTATTGCCCGCATCGAAGTAGTGCCTACAGCGCATATGCGTCTTTTCATTTCGATGCCCTGGTTCACAATGTCGGCCTGGCTTTGTTCGATGATGAACTGTTCAGAATCCATCTTGTGTTTGGTCAGGTCTTCAACCTCTACCGGGCGGAAAGTGCCCAGTCCAACATGTAAGGTTACTTCAGCGAATTCTACGCCCTTTAGTTCTAAGCGTTTCATTAGTTCGCGGCTGAAGTGCAGACCGGCTGTCGGTGCAGCTACAGCGCCTTCATGCTTGGCAAAAATGGTCTGGTAGCGTTCCTTATCTTCAGGGGTAGCTCTGCGTTTGATGTATTTCGGGAGCGGTGTCTCGCCCAATATCTCTACATTCCTTCTGAACTCTTCATCCGTGCCGTCGAACAGGAAACGGATAGTACGGCCGCGCGAAGTTGTATTATCAACCACTTCGGCTATCAGCAGGTCGTCATCGCCGAAATAGAGCTTATTGCCGACGCGTATCTTTCGGGCAGGATCAACCAAAACGTCCCACAGGCGCAGCTCCTTGTTCAGCTCACGCAGCAAAAATACTTCGATGGTAGCGCCGGTCTTCTCCTTGTTGCCGTACATACGGGCCGGAAATACTTTGGTATTGTTCAGGATCATCACATCATGATCCTCGAAATAGTCCAATATATCCTTGAATATTTTATGCTCAATTTTGCCCGAGTCCCGGTGCAGTACCATTAAACGTGATTCGTCACGTGTGTCGGCGGGTGTATGTGCTATTAATGACTCGGGAAGGTTAAATTTAAATTGAGATAATTTCATATTAATATGCGATGGATTTTTAGGGCGCAAATGTACGCATAAATTTGCGTTTTGCGCCGATTATTTTAAATAAGTGATTTATGCCGATTGTAGTGCGGGTTATGGTCAATATATTTGCTAAAGTGCTTTAATGATTGTAACTTAAACCTATGCGCTTCGTCTAAGCTATAACACCGGTTTTGAGAATTGGATTTATCAATCATTTAAAAATTATTATATTATCATAAGCGCTATCCCGGCATGATCTTTTTGAAACTTTTCCGCGAAAGCTTCGTGTTCGCTTTCGATGCGTTACGGCAGAATAAGCTGCGCACATTGTTGTCGCTGCTGGGTGTTACCATCGGTATTTTTACAATAATCGCGGTTTTTTCGGCTGTTGATACGCTGCGCGCCAACCTGCAGAAAAGTGTAAA
>DASZWG010000402.1:0-4013 GCA_035546675.1 Mucilaginibacter sp.
GGATATCCGATACCACGCGAATGGTATAAGGATTTTCGTCCGTCGACGGCAATACCTGTTTCAGCGAGCGCATCGCCAGGTTACCGTGGCCCACTTCCCTGCGGCCGGGTCCCCTGTTCGGGCGAACCTCGCCGGTCGAAAATGCGGGAAAATTATAATGCAGGATGAATTTCTCGTACCCGTTAATAAACGCGCCGTCTATCATTTGCTCATCGTCCTTGCTGCCGAGTGTTACGGTGGTCAGCGATTGCGTTTCGCCGCGGGTAAATATGGCCGAACCATGTGCAGAGGGCAGGTAATTCACTTCCGACCATATCGGGCGTATCTGGGTAGTGCTGCGGCCGTCCAAACGTTTGCCTTCGTCCAGTACCAGGTTACGAACCGCATCATACTGTACGTCGTGATAATACTTTTTTGCCAAAGCTACCGTGGTATCTTCCACCAGTTCGCCCAGCGAAGCGATAAACTCGTCCAGTATTTCCTTGAATTTGGCTGTACGTTCTTCTTTGGCCGATGCCATGCCGGCAACAGCGTATACTTTATCGTAGGTATCTTTATAAACCTGTTTTTTCAGTTCTTCATCGTTGGTCTCGTGGCTGTAAACACGTTTTTCGGTCTTTCCAACTTCCTGTGTCAGCTCACGCTGGATCAAACAATGTACTTTAATAGCTTCGTGCGCAAATTTCAGCGCTTCAACCATTTCTTCTTCCTGTATCTCTTTGGATTCGCCTTCAACCATGTTCAGGTCGAATTCGGACCCTGCCACGATAAAATCGAGCGTTGCGCGCTCCAGGTCGCTTTTGGCCGGGTTGATCACCAATTTGCCGTCGATCTTGGCTACGCGCACTTCCGATATCGGTCCGTTGAACGGGATATTCGAAACCGCAAGAGCGGATGAAGCCGCCAAACCTGCCAGGCAATCGGGCATGATGTTCTTATCAGCCGACATCAGGGTGATCATCACCTGGGTATCGGCATGGTAATCATCGGGAAATAAAGGACGCAATGCGCGGTCGACCAAACGCGAGATCAGGATCTCATAATCGGACAGGCGCGCCTCGCGGCGTAAAAAACCACCGGGAATACGGCCCGTGGAGGCGTATTTTTCCTGGTAGTCGACAGAAAGGGGTAAAAAATCGACGCCCTCTTTCGCTTCGGGCGACGAAACAACGGTAGCGAGCAACATCGTGTCGCCCATGCGAACAACAACAGACCCATCGGCCTGTTTGGCCAGTTTACCGGTCTCGATCTCAATGGTGCGGCCGTCACCTAAATCAATGACCTTCTTAATTACATTTAAACTCATCTTGTTTGTGTTGTGGTGCGCTTTGCATCTTCGGGAGCGCACCGGTGTATATAGCTAATTTATTTTTTGCGAAAGTAAAAAAGCCACCCGACATGGCGGATGGCTTTTTTGAAAACCTGGAAGTTTACTTAATGATATCTCTTAGCTGGAGGGCCTTGATAATAGCACGGTATCTTTCAATGTCCTTATCATACAGGTAAGCCAGCAATGCGCGGCGCTTACCCACTAATTTCTGCAGCGAAAGCTGCGTCGAAAAATCTTTCCTGTTCTTTTTCAGGTGTTCAGTAAGGTGGCTGATGCGGGTACTGAATAAAGCGATCTGACCTTCGGCCGAACCTGTATCTGCGGCGTTTTTGCCATGTTTTGCAAAGATGTCTGCCTTTGCTTCTTTACTTAAATACATTACTTGAATAATATTAAAGCGTTTACGTTCTGTTAATTGAGGTGCAAAGATACGAATGCTGTTACATATATGCAACGGTTTGTTGCAATGTTGTAAAGTTTAAAAGTTGTAAGGTTGTTTTTGCCGGAAAAACATGAAAATTAAACCGAAGTGACTAACTTTCCAGCGTTACAACATTACAACCTTCCAACCATGCCATACTCCACCTTCGAAACCGAATTCCGCGTGCGGCCCGACGATATCGATATGTTTCAGCATGTGCATAACAGCAAATATTTCGACTATGTGCTGGCAGCCCGTTACGACCAGATGGAGCGCTGCTACGGCATGGCGATGGAGAAGTTTATGGAACGCGGTTACGGCTGGGTAGTGCGCACGGCACATGTGGATTATAAACGCGCCTTAACCATGGGCGACTATTTCATCGTCAAAACCGGTATCGACAGCATCGACGATAAAGGCTGCCGTGTTAAGTTCACCATCAGCAATAAAGCCACCGGCAAAGTGTGCTGCGACGGCTGGTTCGACTATACGATGATCGATATCCACACCGGCCGGGCCGCGAAGATACCGGGGGATGTTGTTGAGCATTACCTTATTTGATGTGCAGATGTGCGGATTACAGATGTGCAGATAACGAAGATGGACAAGCATTTGCACATCTGCACATTTGAAATTTGCACATTAAAAAGCAGGATTGCACAACCCACCCTCCCCGTCCTGCTTAATTAACTTTTAACTGACAGTGATCTAATCTGTTAGTTCGTATTGTCATTACGGCAAAAATGCCGCGACCGATACACCGGCGATGAAAAAAAATTTAGTTTTAAGAAAATCTTACCCCGCCATTTCATTTCAGCGAATACAGAGCCCTCGTTCCTGCGAGCTTAGCGCAGCATAACTCGTGGTGTCCGCTGGCAAAACAAACCAAAAGACCGTGATGTTTAAGTCGTGCCTGGTGAAGGATTACTCACTGCGCTCTCCGGCATATTAATCCACTATTTCAATGAAACATTCACTCCCAGGCTGAACGTCCTTGCCATCGGGTAATAAGCCTGTCCATTGTAGTTGTTGTCGATATAGGGCTGATTTTGTGAACCGGTGATATTTCTGCCGAAGAAAAAGTTATTATTTGCAGGACTGTTACTGGTTTTTACTTCGGGGTCGAGCCCTTTATAAGCAGTGATAACAAACAAATTATTTGCCGCAACAAATACCCGCAATACGCTTGCAAAGCTGACATTTTTGAAAGAATAGGATAATTGAATGTTATCCAGGCGGAGATAAGAAGCGTTTTCCAGCCATTTGTCGGATGCAACCGGCGCATCTTTTATGCCGTTGGTCAGGGCCTCTTTGGTTACATTATTATAGGGTAAGCGCGTAATGGTTTCGACGTTGAGCAAGGTATTATCAAATACCTTTTGCCCGTATACCCCGCGTAAAGCAACATTGAGGTTCCAGTTGCCGTAATCAAAACTATTGGTGATACCATAATTGAATTTAGGGGCAGCATCAATATAATAACCTTGCGGATTGGGGTTTTGCTGGATGGTTTTTCCGTCAAAAGTTTGATTTCCCTGCGCATCCACGCCGGTAAAGTGCGGCAAATAAAATACGTAAGGACTATAACCGGTTTTTATAAACATTATGGGGTTTAAGCTTAAGCCGCGTCCCTCGGCATAACCATCGGGCAGTTGTGAAGTATTTAAATTGTAGGTTTGCCCGTTATACGTGTAGCGGCTGGACAGATCGGTTACTTTGGTGTTTATAAATGTGATCTGGCCATAAGCCGTCCAGCTCAGTTTTTGCCCGGAAATAATCCAGGCGGATAAAGATAATTCAAAGCCTTTGTTAGTCAGCGAACCGCCGTTTGTCAGTGCGGTGCCCGGTACAAACGGCGGTGAAGGCAACACACCCAGGAGCAGCAAATCCCTGGTCTGGTCGTTAAAATATTCCATATCGCCCGATAAGCGGCCGCTGAACAATGAAAAATCGAGGCCGATGTTACGGCCGCGCACCTGCTCCCATTGCAATACCGGGTTCCCGTACTGGTCGGTGTTGTTCCCGGTAACGCCATAACCTGCCTTTAACTTCATGTCCGATATCCATCCGGCGCTGGCCAGGATGTTTTTAAAGCTGTAAGCTAAACTGATCGCAGGAAAATAGCTATGCTGATCCGGCTCCAGAGTGGACGAACCGTCTCTGCGCAAACTGGCTGTGGCATAAAAAATATCGTCGAAATTATAGGCGGCACGCGCAAAAAAGGAAGTCAGCATATACTTCGTGCCCAAAGCGCCGGTTGTT
>DASZWG010000403.1:0-3136 GCA_035546675.1 Mucilaginibacter sp.
CTTATATTTTTTTTCATTTCAGGTCTTACCTTCATCGGCATTTTTTCGATACTGCTTGTTCAAAAGAAGAACAGGGAGTATTATGTGCAGGCATTCCTGGCAAGTACCACTGTAAAAATATTGGCAAGTATATTTTTCATAGTGGTTTTTTTGATGAAAAATAAGGTAAATAAGTACGTTTTTTTGGGCGATTTTTTTTATGTGTATTTATTAAATATGCTCTTTGAAATTTATCTTCTCCTCCGTAACTTGCGGCACAAAATTTTAAGGTAGAAAACTTTAATTTAGATGGCAAGAGGCTTGATTTTGAACTCAAAAATTTTTAACATTTTCTTAATTTGCGCGTTTTTTTTACTCGCAGGCACATTTCCAAAATCAGCTTACTCCCAGGAAAAGGCTTCTGAAAGCACCGCAAAAAAGTTCGACCCAAAGGATATTATCATGGAGCACATCGGCGATTCGCACGCATGGCCGATCGTACTGCCTTTGGTAAAAGAAAAACTGATCCCGCTTCCCGTCATCCTTTATACCGATAAAGGTTTCGAGGTATTCTCATCGGCTAACCTGATGCCCGGGGATACTACTATTAATAAAGGCATATACCAGGGTGCGCATTACCGCTATAAATTAGAGGGTAAAAATATAGACGTTGTTGATGCTTCGGGAAAAATTGACGAAGCGGCTACCAAAAAGGTATGGGATTTTTCCATTACACGCAACGTTGTCAGCATGTTTTTGACGATAGCAGTACTGCTTATCATTTTCATCAGCGTTTCGTCAGCCTATAAAAAACGTGAGGGTAAAGCGCCGAAGGGTTTACAGTCATTCATGGAGCCCCTTATCCTTTTTATCCGCGACGATGTGGCTATGCCTAACATTGGTATAAAGTACGTAAGGTTTATGCCTTTGCTGCTTACCATGTTCTTCTTTATTCTGATCAACAATCTGTTCGGTATGATACCGGTGTTCCCGGGTGGTTTCAACCTGACGGGCAATATTGCCGTTACGCTGACGCTGGCCTGCTTCACCATGGTTGTGGTCAACTTTAACGGCAATAAGTATTACTGGAAACATATATTTATGCCCCCGATACCCTGGTGGTTGTATATCATCATGGTGCCGGTGGAAATTATATCGGTATTATCGAAGCCGTTCGCGCTCATGATACGTTTGTTCGCGAACATCACGGCAGGGCACATTGTCGTATTGAGCCTGATCTCGCTGATATTTATTTTTAATAGTTTGTGGATATCGCCGGTTTCGGTCGCATTTGCGGTGTTTATCGATACGATCGAAATACTGGTAGCCTTTTTACAGGCTTATATCTTTACCATGCTTTCGGCACTGTTCATTGGGATGGCAGTTGAGGAGCATCATTGATTTTGAATTAATTATCTATTAATATACACGTTTAAATTTATCAAAATGACTGGAATGATTGGAACTTTGGCCCAGGCCGTAGGGATGCACGGAAGCATCGCCGCACTTGGTGCAGGTTTAGCTGCGATAGGTGCAGGTATCGGTATAGGTCAGATCGGTGGTAAAGCTGTTGAAGCTATTGCCCGCCAGCCTGAAGCTATCTCCAAGATTCAGACAAACATGATCATCGCCGCTGCGCTTGTAGAAGGTGTTGCCCTGTTTGCTGTGGTTGTGGCCCTGATCTGATCGGGCAGAGAGACAAAAACAACCCGGAGCGGTTGGCGCCGGGCTGTTTTTACTGTTGAAACTTATTTGGATAAAAATATAAAACAGAATTATGGAATTAGTTAAACCCGAAATAGGTTTAGTTTTCTGGACGGCGCTTTCGTTCCTGATCTTACTGTACCTGCTGGGTAAATATGCCTGGAGGCCGATACTGAATGCTGTAAGCGATCGTGAAAAATCGATCGAAAGCGCACTTGCCATGGCTGAAGCAGCAAAAGAAGAAATGGCCCGGCTGACCACAGAGAATGACGAGTTGCTGAAACAGGCAAGGGCCGAGCGCGATCTTATCCTGAAAGAAGCTAAGCAACTGAAGGACCAGATCGTTAACGAAGCCAAAGAGTCGGCACAGACCGAAGGGGCCCGGATGCTGGAAAAAGCACGCATCGAGATCGATAATCAGAAAGCCATTGCTATGGCCGATGTGAAAAACCAGGTTGCGACCTTGTCGATAGAAATTGCTGAGAAAGTATTGCGCAAGCAATTCGAAGATCAGCGCAAACAGGACCAGTTGGTAGCCGACCTGCTGAAAGAAGTGAAGTTAAAATAATATCGGATTTCAAATGTTCAATTTCGAATTTGGCAATTGAACATTTGAATCAGGAAAAAATTCGAAATCGTAAATCCGAAATTCGAAATCAAAAAAGATGTCTGAATTAACAGTTGCAACCCGGTACGCCAAATCGCTGATCGACCTCGCACAGGAAGAAAATGCGCTCGAAGCCATCCGGAAAGATATGGAAGTATTTATCCAGACGCTGAGGGCTAATCATCAGCTCCAGGCGGTTTTGGCCAATCCCATCATTGCGCATAACAAAAAGATCGCCATACTGGAGGCTATTTTTGGTAAGAAGATCAATAAAGTAACGGATTCGTTCTTTAAGATCATGATCAATAAAAGCCGTTCGGAAGTGCTGTATGCAACCGCAAAGGAATTTATCAGCCAGTATAACATCATTAAAAATATAGTCAGGGCTAATGTGGTCTCGGCTTCTTCATTATCTGAGGAAAACAAAAAGAAGATTGTTGCCGAACTGGAAGCTGTTACCGGTGGTACCATCGAACTGCATACCAAAGTTGATGCGGGCCTGATAGGCGGATTTGTGCTGACAATAGGCGACAGGCAGGTGGATACCAGCATATCGAGCAGTTTAAAGAAATTAAAGAACGATTTTGCCCGCGGGGTAAATCAATAAGATCAAAAAACAAAACTCTAATTAAATAAAAAATGGTAGAGGTAAGACCAGATGAAGTATCAGCAATATTGCGCCAGCAATTATCGGGCTTCAAATCAGAATCTGAATTAGAAGAAGTAGGTACGGTACTTCAGGTGGGCGATGGTATTGCCCGCGTTTACGGGTTAACAAAGGTACAATCGGGCGAACTGGTTGAATTTGAGAATGGCTTGCAGGGTATCGTGCTCAACCTCGAAGAG
>DASZWG010000404.1:0-5752 GCA_035546675.1 Mucilaginibacter sp.
GTGAAAGCGAACGCCCAGCGAATCAGCCAGTTGCCTGACAAATTGCTGATCGGCATCGGATTCCGGTCCGCGGAGCCGGAAATTGCAATGTGCTATAGCGAAGGCAAAGCCCGCGGCTTTGAGCAGGCGGGCCATCAGGACAGAATCCATGCCGCCGCTCACCGCCGCCAGTATCCTGGTATCGCGGCTGAAAAGATCGTTCTGTTCGATGAAATCAATGAATCGTTCGGCGGGCAGCATCACCAAAATTATTAATTTAATAACCCATCCAAAAAACTAATTTTGCCGCTGTGACCAAATATGTGTTAACCTTCTTCCTGCTTGTTACGGCTGTATTTGCTATGGCACAGCAAAAGTCGGTCGTACATTTGATCCAGTCCGAAAGCATGCAGGGGGCCAAGATCAACGGCGTCGATGTGCTGAAGGTATATAAAGGCGTGTTTCAGCAGGATAACTCGACCCTGAGTTCGGACAGCGCCTATTTTCATCAGAAGGAAAACACTTTTGACGCTTTCGGGCACGTGGTGATCACCCAGGGCGATACGCTGCACATCTATTCGGACAAGCTGAATTACAACGGTAACACCAAGATCGCCATCCTGACCGATCATGTGCGCATGGTGGACAAAGATGCTACGCTGACAACTGATTACCTTACCTATAATACCGCCACAAAAATCGGGACCTACACGGGCGGCGGTAAGCTGATCAATAAGGATAATACGCTGACCAGCAAGAACGGCTACTATTTTGCAAGCACGCGCGACTCGTATTTTCGTTACAATGTGCTGCTGCTTACGCCCGATGCGATTATTAAAACCGATACACTGCGGTATAACTCGGGATCACGGATAGCCTATTTTTACGGGCCGACGAATATTTACGGGAAAAAGAAGGGCAAGGACAACGATACGCTTTATACCGAGAACGGCACGTACAATACCAAAACCGAGCAGGCATTTTTCGGCAAGAACAACCTGTACCGGCAGGGCACTAAAACGCTTACGGGCGACAGCCTTTTCTACGACCGCAAGAAGGGTTACGGCCGGGCTATCAATCATATTATCTTTAACGATACCGAGCAAAAAATGACCCTGAAGGGCAACCTTGGGGTTTATTATAAGGACGATCAAAGAACAGTGGTAACCCAAAACGCCTATGCCGTGCTGGTTACCGAAGAAAAAGACACCACTAAAAACGATTCGCTGGCGAAGACGGGTAAGGATACCGTTTCTCAAAGCATCGGGAAGGATACCGTAAAGACCGCAGCCAAAGAAAAGCACCCGCCAACTGTTTCGAAGGGCGATAAAAAGCAGGAAACAACGCCGGAGAAGAAAAAAAAGAAAAACAAAAAAGATAAAACGCCGGAAATGGCCCCGGTTGCAGACAGTACGGTCACCCGCAAAGATACAACGCGGTTAAAGCACGATTCCATTTTCATGACGGCGGATACGCTCGAAACCCGAATACTCACGTACAAGGATCTGAAAGATCTGCAGGAAAAGATCAGGCTGGCGCATACCATTGATACGACCGTTCATGCCGCGTCCATTGTCTACACCAAGCCGGTAAAATACATCGATCTTTCGCCACCGAAGTGGATACCCGATACGGCGCATAACCATTACAATATGTTCGGGCACCCCAAACCCAAAGAAGTAGTGCCCAAACAGCCGGAGAAGCCCAAACTTGCCACTGTCGAGGTCAAACAGGATACGGTGAAAAAGAAAAATAACGTAACCGATTCAGCGTACATGACCAAAAAAGTGACACTGAGCGATACGTCGCGCATCAGGATATTGAGCGCTTTTCACCATGTAAAAATGTTCAAATCGGACCTGCAGGGCAAATCGGATTCCGCTTTTTACAGCGCCAGCGACTCGACCATCCGGCTTTACTACAACCCAATTGTCTGGACACAGGGTTCGCAGCTGACGGGTGATACGATATACCTGCAACTGAAGAATAAAAAGCTGGATAACATGGACCTGTTCCCGAACGCGTTCATTGTGAATGTCGAAAAGAACGATTCGACGAATTTTAACCAGGCGGCCGGGAAAAAGATGCGCGGGTTTTTTAAAGATGGCAAATTGGTGCGCATGTTCGTCGACGGTAATGCGGAAACGATCTATTTCTCGCGCGACAGCACCGGGAAAATAACCGGCATGCAGCGTTCGCTGAGCCGGAGCATCGCCATAGGTTTTAAAGACAATAAGGTAACCACGCTCGATTTCAGCGGCAAGCCGGAGCATAGATACGGTCCGCCGGGTAAATTCACCTCGGATGACAAGATATTGAAGGGCTTTATCTGGAAACCAAAGGAGCGGCCGCGATCGAAGGAAGAGATCATACACCCCAAAGTTAGCCAGCCATCCCCGGCAGCTGCCAAAGGTAAGCCGCCTGTAAAGGGCAAGACCGGTAAAGGCAAAACTTCGGACACCAAAGCGGTAAAAGATACGGCTGCGCCGGTAAAACAGGCAGTTGAACCACCGCCTCCTGTAAAAACGGCTGCGGACAGCACAGCTAAACCGGCAGAAAATAAAATGGTAAAGGATAGCGTGAGCGCCAAAAAAGACAGTTCGAATATCAAAAAGCCGGTTGAAAAGCCGGCTCAGTGAGCGTTACGGTTTAAAAATTCTACCAGCTTCTCTACCGCCCTGGCGCGGTGGCTCAGCCTGTTTTTTTCTTCCATGCTCATCTCGGCAAAAGTGATATCATAACCATCGGGCTGAAAGACCGGGTCGTAGCCAAAACCGCCGGTGCCTGCCCGCTCATGCCTGATCGTTCCTGTAACCGTTCCATCAAAAAAGTACTCCCTGTCTTTCCACACCAGGCTGATGATGCATACGAACCGGGCCTTCCTGTTCTCAATTCCTTCCAGCATGGCAAGCAATTTATCGATATTGGCGTCATGATCGCCATGTTTGCCGGCATAACGGGCCGAATAAACGCCGGGCTCACCGTTCAGCGCATCCACTTCCAGACCGCTGTCATCGGCAAAGCAGTTCCGGTCGTACCGGTCATAAATGTAATGGCTTTTGATCGAGGCGTTCTCCTCAAAAGTCTTTCCTGTTTCGGCGATATCCTCATTAACACCGATGTCACTCAAGGTCAGTAACCGTATCGCGCCATTCAGCTTTTGGGCAACTTCATCCAGCTTGTGCCGGTTGTTGGTAACAAACACGAGTTGGACAGCCATTTTTACAGGTTTTTCATTTGTTCCCAGAAAGCCTTCTTTTTGGCGACATCGTTCATCATGTCGTCAAAACTGTGGGTATACAATATTCGTATGCCGTCCATGTTTTCGATAACATTGAAGGCTATTTCACCGGCTCCGTCTGGCAGCGAGGCACTCCCTAAATAGACGAGTGTGGATGGCTGAAAGTGACCAATCAGTTGCTGATGATCCGCATCGCACCCGGCCAGGTTCAGTATCGCGACATCCTCCCTCCCGTATCCCATACGGCCGAGCGTGCTTTCGAGCGCGGCCAGGTGCGCGTCGGGCATAAAGTCATGCCCGGGATAATAGGCCACGAGCAGGAACCTTTTTTTATTTCCGCCTGTATAATTAAAGACTGCCGGGGGCGTTACTACTTCAGGGATCGTTTCCGCAGGGTTCGAATAGTTTTTTTTATCCTCATCGAGCAGGTAAAGTTCATCCCTGAATATAAAACGTAACGCTTTGCTGTCCTCAACTTTCACTTTTAACAAATTTTAACCAAAAATAGTTAATTGTTAGGGCCATTATCAGCATATTAGCGCAAAAATTTAACAGGCGTAAGTAGCGGAAATTTCGCACCTTTGCATATTTTGCAACATACACGATATACATGAGAAAGATTGGGATAGCCATTTTAAGTTTAATTTCTGCCATATCCGTAGCCGCAGCAAAACCTCACACCGATACAACAGCCACCAAAAAGATCACGCTGGATAAAATAGCTGCCGTAGTGGGCAGCAGTATCATCCTGCAATCGGACGTCGAACTGGAATATGCCAACTATCTTTCGCAGGGGAATGCACCGAGCGAAGGCATTAAATGTTACATTATGCAAAACCTGCTGACGCAAAAGCTGCTGGCACAACAGGCCGTGATCGATAGCGTTACCGTGAGCGATGATGATGTGGATGCCGAGGTTGACCGCAGGATGCGCATGTCCATAGAAAGAGCGGGCGGACAGGACAGGCTCGAACAGTTCCTCGGGCGATCGGTTCTCCAGTACAAGGACGAGATACGCCCCGAGATCAAGGAAAGCATGATCGCCAATAAGATGCGGAATAAAATAACCGAAAAGATTGATGTAACCCCCCTTGACGTAGAAAACTACTTCCATAAAATACCAACCGACAGCCTGCCGACCTACAATAAGGAAGTTGAAGTAGGCGAGATAGAATTTAAACCCAAGCTGGACAGTGCGGAAAAACAGGCGGCAAAGCAGAAGTGCGAAGAATTATGGAAACGCGTTAAAAACGGTGAGGATTTTGGCACGCTCGCCCGGTTGTACTCGCAGGATCCCGGCTCGGCCCCGGAAGGCGGCGACCTGGGCTTTGCAGACAGGAGCACGTATGTGAAAGAATTTGCCGCATGGGCCTTTAAGCTGAAGGCGGGTGAAATATCGCCGGTGTTTGAAACCGAATATGGCTTCCACTTTTTACAGGTGATCGAGCGCAGAGGCGAGCAGGTGCATGTGCGGCACATCCTGATCGTACCCGCCATAACACAGGCCAGCTTAGATCGTGCAAAAGCCAAAGCCGACAGCGTGTATGATCTGCTGACAAAGGACAAAAAGATCGATTTTTCGAGCGCAGCTTCGTATTATTCGGATGATAAGGAAACCAAGTTTAATGGCGGGATGATGATGAATGCCGAGAATGTGGAAACGCGTTCGACCCACATTCCGACCGACAAACTCGATCCGCAGGTGGCGCTCATCGTGGATACCATGAAAGCCGGTGAGATATCCAAGCCTGAGCTTTTTACGGATCAGGCCGGCAAAAAAAGCTACAAGATACTCTATTTAAAATCGGTTACAGATGCTCACCGGGCAAACCTGAAACAGGACTTTCCAAAACTAAAGGAAGTGGCCCTGCAGGATAAGTTGAACCGCACCATAAGCGAATGGTTTGAAAAAAGAAGAAAGCAAACCTATATCCGGATAGACCCCGAATACCAGGGCTGCCCGGTGCTTAAGGGCTGGGAAAACACGGTGGTTGTAGCACAAACCAAACCTTAAACTATTATGCAGCACCGCACCGAAGTTGAGGCAGCCGACGCTTTAAAGGATGATTACGGGCGTATCGTTCACGAGATCGGGAAGGTTATAGTTGGCCAGGAAGATGTGGTCAAATCTGTACTGATCTCGATATTCTGCAACGGCCATTGCCTGCTGGTAGGTGTGCCCGGGCTGGCCAAAACCCTGTTGGTGCAAACGGTTGCACAGGTGCTCCACCTGGACTTCAGCCGGATACAGTTTACACCCGACCTGATGCCGTCGGACATTATCGGTTCAGAAATATTAGGCGAGGACCGGAATTTTAAATTCATCCGGGGGCCGATCTTTTCGAATATCATCCTCGCGGACGAGATCAACCGAACCCCGCCGAAAACGCAGGCCGCGCTGCTCGAAGCCATGCAGGAGAAAGCTGTGACCGTTGCCGGTGCAACCCACAAGCTGTCGCAGCCATTCTTTGTGCTGGCTACGCAAAACCCCATCGAACAGGAAGGTACTTACCCCCTGCCCGAAGCACAGCT
>DASZWG010000405.1:0-6115 GCA_035546675.1 Mucilaginibacter sp.
TTAGCTTTTGAATAATTAAGCTTATTGCGCTAATTGCTTAATGTGACGGAACTGAAAAATTCATCCCGATCCTGCAGGCTGCCTCCCTTTTCAATTATGGTTGATAAACTGTACAGTTTATTCCCGATAATAAACATAAAGATATCATATTTCTTCATTTTAGGATCGACACCATTAGCGGTATAGCTTGTAAACCCGTTCCATGTCCCGATCTTGAAGTCTGACAGATCAACATCGGGCATACTTTGAAGAATGCCTGTTTTTAGCTGTGCCGCAAATTCGGGGGTGGCCTTGATCGGTGCAAGCGCGACAGAATCAATGTTGGCAACCTGCACAAAATCGACCACGGTAAAAACCAGAGCTACCGTACTGTCCGGTGTGATAGCGATAAAGCTGCCGGGAATTTTTTCAACGGGTTCCACAGGAAACTTAACTGATATTCTGTTGTCTGCCCTATGCTCTATCCAACCTTCCTGGGAATAAGCAAAAGTAACGGCAAAAAAAGTTATAACAAGCAGTGCTGCAATTCTTTTCATAATATAAAAATAGAAAAATCAGTTGAATATGCTAACTATATTTCAACTCTTTTCATTTTAGGCACCAGGAAATGCATAATGCACCAGGCCAGTAAATAAGCGCTGCCGCAAACAAAGAACATGATGTAGTACGCGATTTCGATATGGTGATGCGCCCGGTAATACACGAACATGTTCTTCTGCACGAAAAGAGACAGGAAAACGCTGCCTACCGAACCGAACATACCCCCGATACCTGTTACCGAACCTACGGCTTTTTTGGGGAACATATCCGAGACCGTGGTAAAAATATTAGCACTCCATGCCTGGTGACCCGATGCTGCCAAACCGATTATAAACACAGCCAGCCACATATTGATGCCGCCAAGCAACTGGGCGAATATGATAGGCACCACTGCAAAAGCATACATTAGCATGGATATTTTGCGTGCTTTGAATACAGGCCATTTCCGTTCGATCAGGCTCTTAGGGAGGTATCCGCCATAAATACTGCCAAAAGTAGATATGATGTAAACCATCGAGACCGGCATTACGACCTCCGTATCGTGAAGACCGTATTGGCTCCGCAGGAAATCGGGCAGCCAGAAAAGGTAGAACCACCATATCGGGTCGGTCAGGAATTTACCTATCGAAAAGGCCCAGGTTTGCTTATATCCCAGTAGCTTGATCCAGGGTGTTTTTTCTTCCAGTTTATCCGACTGATCGTGTTCGTCGGCATCGCTCTCGATGTATTCGAACTCGGCTTTGCTGAGCCGCTTTTGACGCATGGGAATCTCATAAAACCAAAGCCACAATATCAGCCAGATAAAGCCTATTGAGCCTGTAATAACAAACGCCCATCGCCAGTTCAATACATCTTTTACATAGATGATCAGCGGGGCGAGCACGGCCCCGATGTTGGCTCCCGAATTAAAAATACCCGTAGCCAGCGCCCGCTCTTTTTTAGGGAACCACTCTGCAACAGTTTTTATGGCTGACGGGAAATTACCGGCCTCGCTCAGCCCCAGCGCTGCGCGTACCGAAATAAATCCAAAAGTACTGTTCACTACTGCGTGCAGTGCGGCAGATGCACTCCAGAGAAGCGTTGAAAAGAAATAACCCATTTTGGTACCGAGACGATCTATCAAACGACCAGCGTATAACAAACCAATGGAATAAGCCACTTTAAAAGCGATCTCAATGTTGGCATAATCAGCATCGTTCCAGTGCAGGTCTTTGCTGATGGCCGGTCTGAGCAGGCTGATAACCGCCCTATCTAAGTAATTAATGGTAGTGGCGATGAACAGCAGGGCGCAAATGGCCCAGCGGTAATTTCCTTTTTGCCCGCTCATAATCCTCTTGATTTTTGTACCAGTTCCAAAGCCTTTACCGTATCCGCATATAACTGATCGTATGCTTTCTCCTTCAGCACCTGTTTGCTAACCAGCTTACTGCCCATACCCACTGCCGCAACTCCAGCCTTAAACCAACCCCTGATATTATCTTCATTCAGTTCAACGCCACCGGTGGGCATAAACAACTGCCCTCTGAAAACATCGGATACTGCGGAGACAAAACCGGGGCCAAGCACATTGGCGGGGAAAATCTTAATAAGAGGGGCACCTTGTTCCTGCGCCATGTGTATTTCGGTCGGCGTCATACAACCAGGGATCCATAAACCATCCAGGTTATTAGCGATGGTACCTACCTCTGGATTCATGTTTGGAGCTACCAGGAAATCCGCACCGGCTTCAGTATACCGCATTGCATCGTCCCTGGTTTTGATCGTTCCTGCCCCAAAATAAAGGCCGGGCATCTCCGCATCGACGACAGGCTTTATCGCCTTAAAATTATCATATGCTTCCACTGCCCTGTTGGTGTATTCCATTACCCGGATGCCGGCCCGGAATAAAGTGCGTACCACTTCAAGGCTGACACCGGCGTCTTCACAGAAGAACAAGGGTAAAAGACCCTGTTCCAGGATAGCATCCAATACATCTTGCTTGCTTTTCATTGCGGTTTTATCGGTTAGGTAATTTTTGATAGTATCTCCTCTGCGGTTTTGTCGATCACATCGCTCTCTACAAATAATTTCTCGAATGCGGCAGCAGTTGCGAACTCCAAAGTATCTTTTGGGCTCTTCTGATGAGAAAAACCGTATATCAGTCCCGCCATAAAACAATCGCCGCTGCCCACCTTGTTAATGATGTGCGAAGTGCTGAACTCGCTGGAGGTATAAAATTGGCCGGCGGCGTACAAGGTAGCATAATACCGGATCATACCCAAACTGTCGAAACGGAAGGTGTTGGCTACAGCTTTGCACTTAGAAAAGCTTTTTACCACGGTTTTAGATATTTTCAGGGCTTCCTCGAGATAGACATTTTTATCGCCTTTTTCGTGGATGCCGGGCATAACAGGTATCCCCAGCATCGCCTCAATGGCCCATAAATTGCCCATTACCACATCGCAATATTGCACCAGTCCGGGTATCACTTCAGCCGGGCTTTTGCCATATTGCCAAAGCTTCGAGCGATAGTTCAGGTCAATGGATATAATGATATCTTTTTTCGAGGCGATCTTAAGCGCCTCCAGACATACATCGGCAATATCACGGCTGATAGCAGGACAAATAGCGCTGAAATGGAACCAGCATACCCCATCGAACAATGCGTCCCAGTCGATCATCCCCGGTTTTAAACCCGAAAATGCTGAATTGGCTCTGTCGTAAATCAATGCATCATTTTTCAGGTCTTTTCCTTTGGTCAAAAAATAAAGCCCCAGCCGGCCTGTTTCGCTGTAAATAACCGATGACATATCGATATGCTGTGCTGACAGCGAACCTGCAATTTGTTTCGAGAGCGAATTATCAGGCAATGCGGTCACATATTTAACCGGCACACCCCATAGGGCAAGGGCCGTGGCGGCATTCAGTTCGGCACCGGCGATATAGAAAGGCAGCCTGTTATCGCGCAGCCATTCGCCTTCTTCGTCGGGCGATATCCGGAGCAGCAATTCGCCGAAGGTAAGTACCTTCCCCTGTGAAGCTATTTCCAAAGGGTCAGCCATCGGTCAGAAGTTGAAGTAGTTTTTTGCATTGTAATAACAAATATCCTGTATGATCTTACCGGTCCATTCTATGTCGGCAGGAAGCTCTCCGTTGTCAATATCCTCACCAAACAGGTTGCAAAGCAGTCGCCTAAAATACTCGTGCCTCGGGAACGATAAAAAACTGCGCGAATCGGTAAGCATACCGATCATCCGGCTGAGCAGGCCCATGTTTGACAGCGCATTCAGCTGTTTAGCCATGCCGTCCTTTTGATCAAGGAACCACCAGGCCGATCCGAACTGTATCTTTCCGGCTACTGAGCCATCATTAAAATTACCGGTCATCGAAGCAATTACTTCGTTATCTGCCGGGTTCAGGTTATAAATGATCGTCTTTGCCAGCCGGTTATTCCTGTCCAATTTGTTCAGGAAACGCGACAATGACCGGGCCTGTGAGAAATCACCGATAGAGTCCCATCCCGTGTCGGGCCCGAGTGTATTATACGCCCGGCTATTATTATTGCGTAATGCGCCGAGGTGAAATTGCTGTACCCAGCCTTTCTCATAATCCCATAAGGCGAAATTGAACAACATAGCCGACCTGAACTTCAGTATTTCCTGAGGCATCAGGGTCTCATTATGCCTGATCTTTTTGAAGATCGCCGTAATTTCCTCTTCGGTATAATCTTCCGCATACAACTGCTCCAGCCCGTGGTCGGAAAGCTTGCAGCCATTGGCAGCAAAATGATCGTGCCGCTTTTTCAGCGCAGCCAGGTAGTGATCAAACTCATGTATCGCAATACCGGTTACTTCTTCCAACCTGTCAATGTACGTGTTCAAAGCAGCTACATCACCAACATTCATTGCCTTGTCTGGCCTGAAAGCAGGAAGGACCTTAACTGCATAATTATCCTGTTTCAATTGCTGGTGATGTTCCAGGCTATCCAGCGGGTCGTCGGTTGTACAGATCACTTCTACATTCCTCCGGCCGATCAGCCCTCTTACCGAGTATTCCGGGCTTTGCAGCTTCGCCGTACATTCATCATAAATATCCTTGCCCGTTGCAGGAGAAAGCAGTTTTTCAATGCCGAAATAACGTCTCAGTTCAAGGTGCGTCCAGTGATAAAGCGGGTTACGCAGCGTATAAGGCACGGTTGCCACCCATTGCATAAATTTCTCCTCATCGCTTTTATTGCCTGTTATAAAGGCTTCATCAACCCCGTTTGCCCGCATGGCACGCCATTTATAATGATCGCCCTGAAGCCAGGCATGGGTAAGATTGCGAAAACGCATATCGCCGGCTATCTCATCCGATGGCAAATGACAATGGTAGTCGATAATGGGCATCCCGGCTGCATAATCGTGATAAAGGCGCTTCGCTGTTTCGCCCTGCAATAAGAAATTTTCGTCTAAAAATGCCTTCATGCTCACGTATACAATGTGTTCTTAATGCCCAATTCCAATCCCCTTAATTCAGCCAAACCTTTTAACCTGCCGATCGCTGAATAACCGGGGAAGGTGTCATAATTGAAATCATCCAGCAGTTTATGGCCATGATCAGGGCGCATCGGGATGGCAACATCCCCCCGACCGTTATCCTCTCTTTTCTTTTGTTCAAGGATGACGCTTTTCATGATCGCATACATATCCGAACTGCCTGCCAGGTGATCGGCCTCATAAAAACTGCCATCATATTCGCATTTTACATTGCGCAGGTGCAGGAAATGGATATGTTCACCCAATCGCCCGATCATAGCCGGTAAATCATTATCACCCCTTGCCCCTAATGATCCGGTACAAAATGTAAGTCCGTTTGCCGGTGACGGATAGCCGTTCACTACATCATCCAGGTCTTTTTCAGTTGACACCACCCTCGGCAGTCCCATTATCGGGAACGGAGGATCGTCGGGATGAATGCACATCCTGACACCAAGTTTTTCCGCTTCGGGAATGATGGTTTGAAGGAACCAGGTAAGATTATTTTTAAGACCCGCCGCGTCGATACCCTTATATTTTTCAAGATGTCCCCTGAATTGCTCAATGGTTAGTACGTCTTTGGTGCCCGGCAACCCGGCCATTACATTACGGATGAGCGTTTGTTTTTGGTCTTCATCCAGGCTGTCCAGGAATTCCTTTGCATGTTTTTGCTGATTCTCACTGAACTGGCTGTAAGCTGCTTCACGCTCAAGGATAAACAGGTCAAAAGCGGCAAGCGCCGGGGCATGAAAGCGCAGCGCTGAAGCGCCATTGGGCAGCCGGTAATCGATGTCCGTTCGTGTCCAGTCGAGCACGGGCATGAAGTTGTAGCAGACCGTATTGATCCCGGATTCAGACAGGTTCCTCAGCGTTTGAATATACTTTTCGGCGTATTCTTGCCGGCGCAGACCGCCGGTTTTGATGCTTTCGTGCACGTTCACACTCTCCACAACCGACCATTTAAGCCCGGCAGAAAGGATGGCATTTTTCCTTTTACTGATCTCATCCCTGCTCCACACTTCACCCGCAGGTACATGATGCAAAGCGGTTACGATGCCGGTTGCGCCGGTTTGCTTAAT
>DASZWG010000406.1:0-6617 GCA_035546675.1 Mucilaginibacter sp.
CCCCTCTAAATCTCCCCCGGCAGGGGAGACTTTTAAAGCCCTCCCTTCCGGGGAGGGTTGGGTGGGGCTCGCAATCCGAAACTTAACACTCGCACCAATACTTTTCCCGATCCAGTTGCGCTGCATTTCGCGTACGGGCTCGGGCCAGTCGATGGTATCGAGACCCTGCAGCAGGCGTTCGGCGTAAGCGGTGATGCGCATGCTCCATTGCATCATCTTCTTTTGCTCGACCGGGTAGCCGCCGCGTTCGCTGAAGCCGTCCTTTACCTCGTCGTTCGCCAGTACCGTGCCCAACCCGGGGCACCAGTTCACGGTGCTTTCGCGCAGGTAAGTGAGGCGGTATTTTAACAGTTCCTCCTGCTGCGCGCGGTAGTTCATGGCTTTCCATTCATCAGCAGTAAAGGTTTTTACATCATCGTCGCAAACAGCGTCGATACTTGCAGAGCCGTGCTGTTCAAAATGTTTTACCAGCTTTTCAATGCTTTCCGCCTTATCGTCAAATTTATTGTACCAAGAGTTGAACAACTGCATGAATATCCACTGCGTCCATTTATAAAAATCGGGCGAGCTGGTACGCACCTCGCGGCTCCAGTCGAACGAAAAGCCGATCTGGTCCAGCTGGCGGCGATAGGTATTGATGTTAGCCTCGGTTGTAATAGCCGGGTGCTGCCCGGTTTGGATGGCGTATTGCTCGGCCGGGAGGCCAAAGCTGTCATATCCCATGGGGTGCAGCACGTTAAAGCCGCGCAGGCGTTTGTACCTGGCGAAAATATCCGAAGCGATATAGCCCAGCGGGTGGCCCACATGCAACCCCGCACCCGAAGGGTAGGGAAACATATCCAGCACGTAGTATTTGGGTTTAGAAGATGTGTTATCAGCCTTAAAGGTTTGATTTTCGGCCCAAAACTGCTGCCACCTGCGCTCTATCTCTTTAAATTGGTAGTCCATCGGCGATACTGCTTTTTTCGAGGTGGCGAAGTTACGAAAAATGACGCTTAGTTGAAGATGTTATAGTTGTTATAAAGGGCGTAAGGTCCGGTCAAAGATTCAGTTGATCAACCGCATCCTCCACAAACTGCTGCCACACCGGGTCGGGCTGCCAGATATTTTCGATAAAATCCGTCATTTCGTTTTGGTCAAGCTGTTTGATCGTCAGCAAATACAAACCCGTAAAGCAGGATGCCCGGTAGTTGGCTGCACAGTGCACCAGCATTTTATCGTTCTGATGCCGGTCCATCAGTTCAAAAAAGCTTTCCAGTTCGCTCAACTGCGGGTTATCGAACTGCACAGGGATGTGGTGATAACTAATTCCCAGCGCTTTGAGTGATGCGGCCTCGTCGGGCAGGGAATACTTGGTTCCTGTTAGCGCCAGGTTGATCACCGTCGCATAGCCTTCAGCCGCGAGACCCTTTAATTGATCCTCCGTCGGCTGACCGGAACATGCCAGCCGGTCGTTAACCCGGTGAAAATGGTAAATGCCTTTCATTAACCGCTAAGTTACAGAAGCCCGGCACAATTATTGGCAAGTTATCCTGTAACAGGTCTTTTTTGACCCGAAAGTATATTATCTCACATAATTTAACACATTCATAATGTGGAAATTATGACCATTTGGGGAATAATTTCCTATTTTTAAAGGTGTGATCATTAAAAAGTAATGTAAACCAAACCTATTAACAGAAAAAGCATGAAAAGAAAGACCAACCTTATTCTGGCACTGATAGCAGGCAGTATCGTCCTGTTTTCAGCCTGTAAAAAATCAAGTAAAAACCCTTCCGGTCCGGCGATTACGCCCAAGCAGGTGAGCAGCCAGGTAGCGCAGACCCTGGTGCAAATGCTTTACAGCGGTTTCGGCGCCTTCAACCTGAGCGAAGGATTGAATGCCCCCAATAGCCTGGGCCTGGTGCACAACCAGGGTAAGCTTAAATTGAACAGCAATGATAACCCGCTTTGCGGACTGATCGCCGATACGACGCTGAACTATTCGACATCGGCAGGCGGAGTGCAGGCTTCGGTTAAAGGAGAACTCAAATTCAGCTTTACCTGCACCAACGGCGTTTTTTCGGGCTTTAATATTACCGATAACCTGGCAGTAAGCGAATCGTCATCGGATTTTACCGCGAATGTTAAGCTTGCCGAGGACCTTACCCTGCTGAGCCAGAACCCGCTGGATGATAATTCGAACATTTTACTGACCGGCAGCTTCAGCTCGGATGGGACCTACACGTACAAATCAGGTACCGCAGCACAGAATTTCAGCTTTACGCTTAATTCGGTGATCATCGACGCCAATGGTAACATTGTGAGCGGTTCGGCCACGTTTGCCACCAACGGCAGCGGTACAACCGGCTCATGGAACTACTCAGGTTCTATCAAATTCCTGGGCAACGGCAAAGCTACGATCACCATCAGCGGCACGACATATAATGTTGACCTGCAAACAGGGCAGGTTTCATAAGCCCGTAACACGGCTCCCCTTATGTTTAGCTTCCCCGGTCTGCGGGGGAGCTTTTTTATGACTTTTTGTGACCTCTCCCCCCGCCCTCTCCCAAGGAGAGGGAGCTTTTCTATTTTTTTAAGTGATACAGCTTTTACACGACAATCCAACTGCTACAACCAATGCAACAATAATCGTATACTTGTTATCGCATGAAGAAGCTCCTGTCCAGCCTAACCTTCCAGGTCATTGCAGCCATCATTCTCGGCGTGGTGGTGGGTATTTACTTTAAGGACTTTGCACCCACGGCGCAAAAGATCAGCAAGGTATTCATTGCGATGATCACCATGATGATCGCGCCGATCATCTTCCTGACCATCATCCTCGGTATAGCCGGTATGCAGGATATGAAAAAAGTGGGCCGGGTAGGTGGCAAGGCACTGATCTATTTTGAACTGGTAACCACCTTTGCGCTTATCATCGGCGTTATCATAGCCAATGTGATCAGGCCGGGGGCCAATTTCGCTGCCGCACACGCTGCCGATGTTTCCAAACTGGCGGGTTATCAGAAGGCCGCAGCCGAAATGAACTGGGGCGATTTCCTGGTGCATATCGTTCCCTCCAATATCTTCGATGCTTTTGCCAAAGGCGACATCCTGCAGATACTTTTCTTCGCGATATTGTTCGGTTTCGGCCTGAGCCGCATGGGCGAGAGCGGCAAACCGCTGATCGGTTTTTTCGAAAAGCTGTCGAAGGTGTTTTTCAATATCATGCACGTCATCATGCGGGTGGCTCCGCTCGGCGCTTTCGGCGGGATGGCTTATACCATCGGTACGTACGGCGTAGGTACGCTGAAACCGCTGGCGCTGCTGGTCGGTTCGGTGTACGCCACCATGCTGATCTTCATTTTTGTGGTGCTCAATATCGTTTGCCGGCTGTACAAGTTCAGTATCTGGCAATACCTCAAATTCATTAAGGATGAGATCCTGATCGTATGGGGTACTTCTTCGTCCGAATCGGTGCTGCCCAGCATGATGGAAAAGATGGAAAAGTTCGGCTGTTCGCGTTCGGTGGTGGGGCTGGTCATCCCGGCGGGTTACTCCTTTAATCTCGACGGCACCACGATCTACCTGTCTATGTCGGTCATTTTCCTGGCGCAGGTATTTCACATCCCCTTGTCGCTGGTGCAGCAGCTCACTATTATCGGCATCCTGATGATCACTTCCAAAGGCGCCGCGGGTGTTACCGGCAGCGGTTTTATCGTGCTGGCGTCCACGCTGGCCGCTACGAAGGTAGTGCCCGTCGAAGGTGTAGCCATATTGCTTGGCGTGGATAAATTCATGTCCGAAGCGAGGGCCATGACCAACATGATCGGCAACGGCATCGCCACCATTGTGATCGCAAAAAGCGAGAAAGAGTTTAATCCCCCAGCCATCCACAGGGATCCTTCGTATCAAAAAGGAGATTGAATATCGAACACCGAATATCGAATTTCAAATGATGAATCGGACTTCGGCGTTCATTATTCAGCATTCATTATTCGATATTGAAAATAATTCCCCCTTCAGGGGGTTAGGGGGCTTTGACATTACCCATAATAAATTAACTTTGCGCGTACATTTTTCAATCTATGAGCGTCCTAGTCGATAACGATTCCAGAGTAATAGTCCAGGGTTTTACAGGTAACGAAGGCAGCTATCATGCCTCGCAAATGATAGAATACGGCACCAACGTAGTTGGCGGCGTTACGCCGGGCAAAGGCGGTCAGAAGCACCTGAACCTGCCGGTGTTCAATACCGTGCAGGAGGCTGTGGCCCAGACCGATGCCAACGTATCCATCATCTTCGTTCCGCCCCCTTTTGCTGCCGATGCGATCATGGAAGCGGCCGAGGCCGGTATCAAACTGATCGTTTGCATTACTGAGGGTATCCCGACGAAGGACATGATCATGGTGAAAGAGTACATCAAAGGGCGCGACACCCGCCTGATCGGGCCGAACTGCCCCGGTATCATCACCGCCGGCGAGGCCAAGATCGGTATTATGCCGGGCTTTATCTTCCGCAAGGGCCATGTAGGCGTGGTTTCCAAATCGGGAACGCTGACTTATGAAGCTGTCGACCAGGTGGTGAAAGCCGGTCTGGGCATTACCACCGCCATCGGTATCGGCGGCGACCCCATCATCGGTACGCCTACCAAAGAAGCCGTAGAACTGCTGATGAATGATCCGCAGACCCACGGCATCATCATGATCGGCGAGATAGGCGGGGGCATGGAAGCCGAAGCCGCGCGCTGGATCAAGAAGAACGGCACCAAACCCGTTGTCGGTTTCATTGCCGGGCAAACCGCTCCTCCGGGGCGCCGGATGGGCCATGCCGGAGCTATTGTGGGCGGCGCCGACGACACGGCCGCTGCCAAAATGAAGATCATGGCCGAGTGCGGCATCCGCGTGGTCCAATCGCCGGCCGAGATAGGCGCTGCGATGGCGGAGGAACTGGCGAAGAAAGGTAAAAGCTGAAAGGTAAAAGGCGAAAGGTTTTTTAACGATTCAATGATATAGTCCCGGTTACAAATGACCGGGATTTTTTATTTTTAGCGTGATCAATGTCAAAGCACAAAATACATATCAGTTGCCCTAAATGTGGATGGAAGCCTGACGGGGGTATCTATTGGATGTGTTCGGTGTGTAAAACGAAATGGAACACATTTGAAACAAGGGGCCGTTGCCCCGGATGCGGCCAAGTTTATGAAGAAACCCGGTGCCCGCGCAACAGGGGATGCGGCCAGGTGAGCAATCATGCCGACTGGTACCGGGAAATTGAGATGCCAAAGACAGGATCGGTAGCATCGCTATTTTCATTGCATAAAAATGATGAGCCGCCGGTAACGATTAATGATAAGATGTGGATTGAACAATCGTTGTTATTCCTGGCTGAATTATTTGAACCCGTCTTTTTCAATTCGTTAACCACTATAACCCCGGATAAAGAATATTTTGACCGTGATTTTGACGGAACTGAGGATGATGCTGAATTTATTTTAAAAAAAGTGTCATCGATAATGAGTATTAAGCCATGGGAAATAAAGTTAATGTACTTCTCGGAGCAACCCGGTGACTTTTCAGAAGGCATAGCTAATACACCTTCTGAAAAGTTGAAAGGAAGCTGGACAAGCAGGGAAAGTGAATTGGTAAATAAAGCATTTGGTGACAAAGAGATATGGATAGACCTGGCGCAAATAGGCGACCCGATAGGTTTGATCGTTACAATATCAAATGAATTGTCGAAGTATAAATTGATCAGTGAGTATGCTATCGGGGATGACGTCAATAATTTGGCTCATTTGACAGCTATTGTATTCGGTTTTGGAATTTTCAAAGGGAATGACCATTTCAAGTTCACACAGTGGCAGGGCAACACCCATCATGGCTGGCGAATGCAAAAAAGAGGAGGACCGCCTGAACCTGTAATCGCCTATTCAATGGCCTGGCTGGCGCATTACCGGAAAGAAGATATTTCATGGAAGCTGTATTTAAACAAAACCATGCAAAAGTATTTTGAGCGGAGTTATAACTATATCGAAAAGAATAAGGATAAAATAAAGTGGGAATGAGTTTGATTTGCTGATAAATCAATCCATTGTAAACAACACTTAGCCCCAAAACTCAAAAACGTTACTCGTATCATATATTTTTTAAAAAGGCTGACGCAGGAAATTCAGCAATCCGGCCGAAAAATATCGGTTCGGTGCATCGGTAAAATTTTTTTTGCGATATTGTTCTTAAATCTGTCTCTCATGAAGGCCTTGCCTTTTTTCTTACTGCTGATCACAATCAATGCGTACGGACAAAATCCCGGTACACCTGTTGAAACCCCTTCCGATATTTTAAAAAGTGAAACTACGCTTTTGTATTACCTGGGCGATAACCTGAAAATGATCCCCACAAAGTATACCTCACTTGATACAAAAGGAGAACCGATAAGCCGGCGGGAGTTTTTAAAGCAGCTTACGACCAGCGATTATTTGTTTATCAGGCTCCGGTCAAATGATGACAAACTCTATTACCGGCTTTACAAATTTACCCCGGTCGAACAGAAAAAATACGGCGAGCTTATTTCGGCTTATCTGCAGTCTTACTATGCCGAGTACCAATGGATCGGAAAAAAGTTCCCGGCGTTTAGTT
>DASZWG010000407.1:0-3639 GCA_035546675.1 Mucilaginibacter sp.
CAGGCGGTCAATATTGATCATTTGTTCGAGCAAGTTACTGAAGAAGCCGACCCGAGGAGACTTGAGTTCAGATTCTTTGCCGGGCAGGGAAACTTAGATGAGATCATTGCAAGCATAGACCTCATTGCGAGAATAGTTTCCGAAGCCAAAGAAATGCGTGATTAGTATCGGGCACGCGGAACAAAAAACCCTTCAGAATCAACCTGAAGGGCTTTGATAAAAGTAACATATGAGCAAGGCTTGTCAATGGTCTTGCTCTTATATTATTTACTCTTTAATTCATCAATACTTACCTGCGGGGCCAATGCATTGTGCACCTTTTCTACAGTAAGGGTTTTAGCAAGACTGAAGGATTTGACCAGTTTAATATCTTCGCTCGATGCGCCTATTTTTACTTCGTATTTGCCTGCATCGGCTATCCATGCCGATTGTGCGGTATTGAATGATGCCAAATCATGTGGTACAAGGGTGAAGGTAAGTGTTTCCGATTCGCCGGGCTGCAGCAATTTGGTTTTTGCAAAGCCCTTCAGCTCTTCGGACGGTTTATCCACCGCGCCTTTAGGAGCGCTCAGGTACAGTTCTGCTACTTCCTTGCCGGCTACTTTGCCGGTATTGGTTACGGTTACCGATACAGTAAGTTTGTTATGGAAACTCGTGCTGCTCAGCTTAAGGCCGCTATAGGCAAAAGTGGTATAAGACAGGCCATAGCCGAAGGCATAAGCCGGTTTCACGCCGAAAGTACTGAAGTAGCGATAGCCCACATAGACGCCTTCAGCATAAGTAACTTCGGCGGGTACCGAGCGGCCCACTACTGTCATCGTCGCTTTTTCTGGAAATTCCTTGCCCGGGAAGTTTTTCGCCGAAGGCTCATCGCTGTATTTTGCAGGGAAGGTGGTAGCGAGTTTGCCCGAAGGATCGACCTTGCCGCTCAGGACATCAGTAATGGCGTTGCCCCCTTCCTGGCCGGGCTGCCAGGCCAGCAATATGGCATCCACCTCATCACGAAAAGGTGTAACGTCGATCACGCCACCGATATTCAGCACAACCACCACGGGTTTATGCTGTGCGTGGAAGGCTTTGGTAATGCCTGCAAGCATATCTGCTTCCTGGCTGGTCAGTTCGTAGTCGTCTGCAATCTTCCGGTCATTACCCTCACCGGCATTTCTGCCAATGTAAAAAATAGCCAGATCAGCCGTTTGTGCCTTCTGTGCAAGACTATTCTCGTCAACATTCATTTCAGGTGCAGGAGGCGTCGGCCTCATCATTTCCTGCAGCAGGCCCTTTTTGGGGTGTTTGGCATTATAATCTTTCAGATAGTTCTCATAGCTGCCTGCCAGGTCGTTGTCGAGTTTGTAGCCCCCGTTGACCAGCCCTTCTGCCAGCGAAACAGCATAAGCCTTGTTCACATCGCCGCTGCCTGTGCCCCCAGCGATCAGGTCATAGCCGTGGTTGCCGAACAGTGCGACGGTTTCGCTGCCGTTTTTGATCGGCAGCGCATTATTGCTGTTTTTGAGCAATACCATACTTTGCGCCGCTGCTTCGCGCGATATTTCGGCATCGCCTTTCAGATCGGCCTTGTTGGGATAATCATAATGCAAAGCCGATGGCGTATGCTGTATAACATTCAGGATGCCTTCAACATTCTTATCCAGCATGGCTTCCGACAGCTTACCGCTCTTCAGGGCATCCATAATTTCTTTTACCTGTGTGGGATTGCCCGGCATCAGCAGGTTGTTCCCGGCGTTCATCTGCGCCACCGCGTCCTTGCCGCCAAACCAATCGGTCATTACAAAACCTTTATAACCCCAGTCGCCGCGCAGGATCGATGTCAGCAGGTCGTGACTTTGAGAAGTGTAAGTGCCGTTAATGAGGTTATATGAGCTCATAATGGCCCAGGGATGCGAATTCCTGATGGCAATTTCAAAGTTGCGCAGGTAAATTTCGCGCAAAGCCCGCTGACTGATAATTTCATTCACCGAGTTGCGGTTAGTTTCCTGGTTATTGGCTGCAAAGTGTTTTATAGTTGCGCCGACACCCTGCGATTGAATGCCGTTGATCATTGCGGCCGCGGTTTCTCCCGAGATCAGGGGGTCTTCGGAATAGTATTCAAAATTTCTGCCGCCCAGGGGATTGCGGTGAATATTGGCGCCGGGGCCGAGTATAAAGTCGATGCCATAGGCTTTAATTTCTTTGCCGAAAGCAACCCCCACCTTTTTGACCAATGCGGTGTCCCAACTGGATGCCAGCAGCGTGCCTACCGGCCAGGCGGTTGAAAACAGGTTATCGGCGGAATCCTGTTTCGTCATATAGAAGCGATGGATACCCGACGGGCCGTCGGCCATCCCTATCGAGGGGATGCCCAGCGCGGGAATCGCAACAGTATGCCCCGATATACTGTTGAGTTTATTTGGCGTGGTATCATGGGCCATCATTTTTAAGACGGGCATAGAGAAGCCTTTGCCTACAACAAGGTCTACCTTTTGCTTTAGCGTCATGTGTTTAACGATCTCGCTAACGGGCGCCTGGCCCAACTGGGGTAATTTTTCCTGTGCTTTACAAAACTGCCCGGTCAGTAAAAGCGCGAAAGCTGAGAGCAGGGTAATGGATATTTTTTTCATTTTGGTTTTTAATTGATACAATGATTCAAATGTTTTACTGATTCGTGGTTTCTTTTACCCGGGTGCCTTTAGCGTCAAACATACCCATCAGGCTGCCTTTCACGTGGTCGTTGTCAACGGGCTCAAGGGTAACGGTAACGTCGTACCCCTGTGTGCTGAAAGCCACAGTTATGTTTTTATCCTTTTCGTCCACACTGGTGATCTTGGATATTTCTTTGCCGGTTGTGTCCTGAACGGCGCCGCCTAACTTGCCATCTTTCCTTTCGAGAATGAAATTCATTTTGGCATCCCCGTTTGGCGTACCGAAAATGGTCACATTCCATTTACCGGGGAAATAGTCGGCAGCCGTACTGGTTTTGGCTGTTGTGGTATCGCTTACCGTTGTTGTTTGCGCTTTTGCCGAAAGGCCGAAAAAAAGGCCTGTTACTACTGCAAAAATAAAGCTGAGCTTCTTCATGTTTGGTTTTGTTTTTATGGTTTAAATTTTTATTCTGTATATTTTACGGAATAAAGTTATATCAGGATTTTTACACTTCCAAATTTTAATACGTATTTTTTACGTAATGATAATTTGGTAACTTGGTCGGACGATTTTTAATATGACAGAAACACCGGACGACATTTTTAAGCGCGAAAATATTTACCTGCACAACGTTTCAGTTGATAACGTGATTTTCGGATATCATGAAAAGGAACTGAAGGTATTGCTGCAGCAACCTTTCAGCGTGGACAAATGGACAGTAACCGGTGGTTACATAAAAAAAACGGAGTCTATCGACGAGGCAGCCGCTCGCATAGCCTATGCGCGTACCGGATTGAAGGGGCTGTTCCTGGAGCAGTTTCGCTCGTTTGGAAACCCCGGACGAGTAGCCGACAGTGGCTTTAATGCAGCCCGACTTCGCGAAGTAACAGGTGTTGATATAGCTGCCAATTCATGGGTATTCGATTATTTCGTGTCCGTCGGGTTTTATACCCTAACAGAATTCTCGAAAGTGGAAATAAAGAAGTCCGATCTGGAGGC
>DASZWG010000408.1:0-8656 GCA_035546675.1 Mucilaginibacter sp.
TCGCTGGGGCTTATTCTGCATACCAGCGTAACCATTGGATACGATGCTCCCTGGCATACCGTACATCAATTGTTGATCAGTGCTGCGCTGGCCACCGAGGGTGTTTTGAAAAAGCCCGAACCTTTCGTACTGCAAACAGACCTGAATGATTTTAACATCACCTACCAGATCAATGCTTACACCAATGCTGCAAACAAAATGGCGGTAACTTATTCCAAACTTCACCAGAATATACAGGATAAGTTTAATGAAGCGGGAGTCGAGATCATGTCACCCCATTATACTTCGCTCAGGGATGGCAACGCGATACAGATACCCGATGATTATAAGCCCAAAGGTTACAAAAAGCCGGGGTTTAAAGTTGAAGGGGAAGATTAGTCGCTTATCCAGCTAAACTTGTATTCGAGCAGTGGGTTCTTCATCCTGTCGGCTACGCGGAATAAGCGCGAAGGAAGGTTCATAATATAATCGCGTGCCCGCTCGCCTGCTTCGCTCAATTCTTTAATACTGGCGATATGCCATTCTTCGGTCAGGCTTTTGAGTATATCTACGTAATCGATTGCGGTATAAATCCCAAGACGCTGTGCAGCATCGGTAAAGTGCCCAAAAGTCTGACCAACACGCAGCCCCGTTTCGCGAAGGAAATGCGCCGGCATCACGATCTTTTTACGCATCATATCTTCAAATGCCAGCATAGCCTCGCTGGGGTCGACCTCGAATATCCTGTTGATAAACGATTTGTATGCTTTGGCATGGCGCGCCTCGTCAGCGGCTATCATGCCACACATCTTCGACAAGAGCGTATCCCCGTCGCGTTTAGCCTGGGATGCCACCCGCCGGTGCGAAATATTCGTGGCTACTTCCTGGAAAGAGGTATAAATAAAGTTACGGTAAGGATCGGTGCCGGTACCAATGTCGAAACCATCCGAAATCAGGTATTGGGTCGATACCTCCATCATCCGCATGTTAACACGCCCCGAAAGATAAAGGTACTTGTTCAGCAGGTCACCGTGGCGGTTCTCTTCGGCGGTCCAGTGGCGCGTCCACTTCATCCAGCCGCTGTCCTCATCTTTCGATACCCCCTGCACCATGGTAAGCCACGACTCATAAGTTGGCAGCGCTTCTTCGGTGATCGTATCCCCTATCAGTACGGCTATCAGGTCGTACGAAAGACCCGCAGCGCTTTCCTGCAATTCCTTTATTTCGGAAAAGAAACTTTCCCTCGACGAATCAGGCAACAAATCGGATGGCTGCCAGATCGCATCGGCGGGTCTAAGAAATTCATTTATCTTTTCCAGCATATATTTTTCAATATGCTTCATCACTTCTCTCCTCTTCTCTTCAAAAAACATCATAATCAAAATTGCGGGAGGGCAAAGGTACTGATTATAAATCAGTATCTTAAATATTTAACTCATAATAACATCTGCAAATAGAAACATTTCGCGGAGTATGCAAAAATGATACTTATCACATTAACGATTCTGCTCAAAAATTATAACCTTTAATGTACCAGTTAAATAATATCGTTATCTAAATTTCGCAAATGGTAACAAATTATGGGGGTAAATCCGTATAATTTACAAAAATTTGCCGTCCGTCCGTCCGTTGGTGCAATACCGCCGATACTGAAGCCGGACAACATATTTTTTAGAAATATTTGTTTAATAACTGAAAATAAGCGACTTACATATTATTTTTTGATCAATTATTTTCACTAAAACACACAGTTTGTTAATAAACCATGTTGAAAACTCTTCGTTTTTTAATTTATTTTTACTTTTATTCAGCTAAATTAACGACGGGTTTAATATTTATATAAACTAAGAAATATCATACAATGTTCGTACAGGTTGATAAAGAAGAGTTCTTAAAAGAGCTTGCAAAAAAAGCATGGTACCAGACGCATAACATCATCTGGACAATCTTCTTTCTTTACCCGCTTTTCAGTATTGTAGACTTTATCTATGCCCGGGATATCTGGATGCAGGTATTCATCGTGCGCATCATCATAATCCTGTTGCTCTATATCCTGTATAATTTTTTGCACAGCAAAGGCTATAATTACCGGATACTGATGCACATCTCCTTTTTTACGTTGTCGGCATTGTCTGCCCTGATGTGTACGCTGGTAAACCCGCAGGAACTGAATATTTATTTCCTGCAATTTTCGGTTGTCGTACTGTTCTTCAACCTGCAGGTTTTTTGGGAACCAGCGCACTCGCTGATACAAACCCTAATTGCCATATTGCTGCTTGCCGTATTCTATAACATCTTTTGCGATTACAGCGTCGACATTTTTGTAGCTAACGGCGGTCAGTATTTTTTCACCATTGCGCTCATTTCGTGTTTGGTGCCTAATGCCCGCCACAAAGTGATCCAGCGCGAAGTGCACCAGCAGATCGTGATCGAAAAATCGAACGAGCAATTAAAAGCACAGAACAGGGATATCAGCGAGAAAAACCATATCATCGATCTGCAGTACGAAAAGCTGCGTAAGCTGGATGAGCAAAAGAATAGCTTTATCAATATCGCGGGTCACGACCTGAAAAACCTGATCGGCTCCATTGTGATGAGTAATAATATGCTGAAGGAGGAGGAAGACCGGTTAAGCGACGATCAGAAGGAATTTGTAGGCTACATCAGCGAATCGGCTGAAAAGATGCAGTATATGCTCAGTAAGCTGATGGATGTAAAAGAGATCGAATCGCCTGAGATGAGGTTCACGATGGAGGTGTTCGATATTAATGGAGAAGTACAGCACGTTTTCAGGGGATTACTGGAAACCGCACAAATGAAAAATATCCACCTGATCGATAACATCCTGAAACTTCCGCTCAATGTGAGGCTCGACCGTGTGTTTACAGGTCAGATATTTCAGAACCTGTTATCGAACGTGATCAAATTCTCGCAAACCAACAACAGCATCAAAGTAGTGACCAGCCTGCAGCGGCAGCGCTTCGTGTTCGAGATCATCGACGAAGGCATTGCCATAGGCGAAGACGAACTTGATATGATGTTCAATAAATTAAAGACACTAAACGACGCCACAGGCAATATTGAAAGCCGCCTGGGACTGGGCCTGTCCATAGCCAAGCTGATGACGCAGGAAATGGGTGGCGAGCTGCAATACCGCAGCGACGAAAACGGTAATTACTTCAGGGTAGAATTCAATGTTATAAACTAATATCACAGCCAGATGAATAAATTTTTAAGCCTTTTAGCACTCGCATTACTTTTAAGCACGGCATCGATGGCGCAAAGCATCGTGTCGTTCAAAGCGATGGGGCACGATGACGAGCCGGTATACGGGATGATCGGCGCGACTTCATTCTATTTAAAGATCAGTCCGCTGGTGCAGATGAAAGGGAGTAAGCTTGTGCTTAATATCGAGCCTTCTCAGGCCCTGATAAAGGATCACTCCTTTGTGAACATAGTGGTTAATGAACGCCCCGCATACAGCGCCCGGCTGACCAAAGATTCGGTCGAAACGATCACAATAAACCTGGCGCCGGAAGATCTTTCACCGGGTAATTTCCTCAAGATACAGGTAAAAACGTTGCTTACCGTATCTGATGATAAATGTAAGGACCTGGATAATCCCGCATTGTGGGTAAAGGTAAAGGACAATTCATACCTGTCGCTCATCAAAACAAACAGCAACTTCTTTAACAATGTCAATATCAGCAATTGCTTCGACTCGAAAAGGGCGATCGTATACCCGATAAACCCGTCGCTTCACGACCTGAAAGCCGTAGCCTGGGCCTATTCGAGATTAAAAAAGGCATTCAACAGGGACATTAAGGTCTATTCGGAAGATCAATTACCCGATACGGTTAAAAACTATATCAAGGTTGGCAACTGGAACAGTCTTCAGCCTGCCGACAAGGCCCAGATAACGGTTACACCGCAGGCTGGTCAGGGTTTGCTGTTCCTGAAAAAGACACTGGTCACTTACGAAGATTCGGTTGCGCAGGGGCCTAAGGGTCACAAGGCATTGACCCAGGTAACTGTTCCGGGTGAAGTATTGTTTGTGACCGGCGCTGATGATGCCGGCTATGAAAAAACGATCACCACGCTCGGCAATATGAACGTGCTCAACTCATCCTTTGGCGATTACCTGCTGATCGATAATGCGCAGAATAACTTTTTCAAGACCATTGATGAGAACCGTTCAAGGCTCACTTTCAGGGAGATCGGCGGAGCGCCCAACTTTATGTCGGGTATAGGCTCGCTGACCAACGTGTACAGCTTCAAGAACAGCGATTTCAGCTTTACACCGAAGGAAGTCGAGATCCACTTCGTAGCCAATTACAGCAGCCTGACCCCCGGCGACCGCGGTTACTTCAACGTATACCTGAACGGGATGCTGATCAGCAGCGAAAGGCTGGATGCTACCGGTAAACTGAATAGTTCGGTGACCATCAACCGCTACCAGCACCATAAGTACAACACCATACAGGCTGAGTTCAGGATATACCCGAGCAGCGGTAACTGTATCAATTCGTTCACCAACTTCTTTGCCGAAATAGACGTAGATAAATCGTACCTGGAATCTAAGAACCCGTTCATTACGAACGACCTGAGCTTTTACCAGTACCCCGAAGCCTTCAACTCGGGTACTACGCGCATCGTGATCAGCAAGGAATATGCGAAGTATGCTGCTCCGGCTATCGGCGAGATCATTTATGAGCTGAACAATAACATTAATGCCAATAATTTCCCCGACCTGGTTTATTCAGACAGCATGAAACCTGCCGACCTGAAGAAGTACAACATCATTGCGCTGTTGTCGCAGCATGACCAGCTAATGGATGAATTCCCGGATGCACCGATCAAATTCAACAAGAAATTCAGGCTGTATAACAACGAGAACAACAAGATCGTTTACTCGCTTTCGGATTCCGTTTCCAACGGTCTGGCGCAGATATTCTACGGTCGCAGCAACAATGCCGTACTGGTGCTTACCGCTACCGGCAGCGATATTGCCGACGCGTTTACCGCTGCTTCCAAGTCGATCACCGAGCAATTGTCGACCCTGTCGAGCAATATGTGCATTGCCGATGTGAACGGCGATAAATACCTGTTCAACATCAACAAATCAAGCGAGAACCTTGAATATTTTGATACCAAGAGCGCGCTTACCCGTTTCTGGGAAGCGTATAACCTGTACATCCTGCTTGGCATACTGGTGCTGATACTGATGTCGTTCCTGTACGTACGCTCGAAAGTGCAGAAATCGCAGGAGTTGTTCAACGATTAAGAACTAAACTAACATATACCCGAACAGATCCGGTGATATTGCATCGCCGGATCTGCTTTCAAGCATAAGCGATGACAGACGAAATGATCATTCCGGTTTCCGATATCCTGATCAGAGATGGTTTCCTGGCCTTGCACGACCGGGAAAAGATCTCGGAGTTTGCTCAGAAAATGGATTATTCCTTTGTCAAGGTCGCGCTTAATTACGGCTACATTTCGCGAAAGAACTATGCCCGCTCGTTACTGAATGCCGGGTACCAGTTTAAAGAGATACGCGACCAGGAATACGACCCCGAGGTGATCGAAAAGATCAGCCTGAGCTTCGCCAATGCCCATCTCGCACTGCCCCTGCGCATCAGGGATAACCGCGTGGTATGCGTTATGGCTGATCCGACGGATATCCTGTTCATCGACTTTGTTAAACTGGCTTACGGTTTAGAGCCGGAGATCATTTGTGCCGACGACCTCGAAATAGCCTGGCTGAGCCATAAGCTGCTGGGGCAGGATCATGTCCGCTCGGCAGTATTCGAACTGCACAACCACGATGCTGACAGCTCGGCGCTGGTTACTTTTACCACACCCCAGCTCGTTTTCTTTTTCTTGCTCATCGGCGCTACGGTTGCCGGATTAGTGATGAATTTCAAGAGCGTCACCATCCTGCTCAATGTGAGCATGAGCATATTCTTCCTGGTGGCTATTGTTTTCAAACTGTTCCTGTCGCTGGTAGGTTCGCGCTTCGAACTGTACCAGGCTGTCACCCGGAATGAGCTGAAACATGCGCACGACGACGATATGCCGGTGTATACCATCCTGCTGCCGGTTTACAAGGAAGACAAGCTGATCAAAAAACTGATCTGGAACCTGCAAAGCATAGACTACCCGCGCGAGAAATTAGACGTAAAGCTGCTGATAGAGGAAGACGACGAAAAAACGCTGAATGCCGTCCGTAACCTCGATTTCCCCGCCGTTTTCGAGGTGCTGGTGGTGCCTTTCCACATGCCCAAAACCAAGCCAAAGGCCTGCAACTACGGGTTGCACTTCGCCCGCGGCAAATACCTGACGATCTACGACGCCGAGGATATTCCCGATACCGACCAGCTTAAAAAAGTGGTAACCCTGTTCAACAAGCTGCCCGAGCAATACATCTGTATACAAAGCGCGCTGAACTATTTTAACCGAAACGAGAATTTCCTCACCCGCATGTTCACGCTCGAGTATTCGTTCTGGTTCGATTATATGCTGCCTGGTCTGGATACGCTCGACATCCCCATCCCGCTGGGCGGCACCAGCAACCATTTTAAGGTGGATACGCTGGTTGAGCTGGGAGCCTGGGACCCATTTAACGTAACCGAAGATGCCGACCTGGGCGTGCGCGCCTATGCCAAAGGGTATAAGATCGCCATCGTCAACTCAACCACCTACGAGGAAGCCAACAACGAGCCCATCAACTGGATACGCCAGCGTTCGCGCTGGATAAAGGGCTACATGCAAACCTATTTGGTGCACATGCGCAATCCCGTCAAACTGATCAAAAAGATCGGCTGGCGGGGCTTTATCGGCTTTAACTTCTTCGTCGGCGCTACGCCGGTAACCTTCCTGGTTTACCCCATCCTGCTGTTTATCTTCCTGGCCTACGTGGTGTTCAACATCGCGTCGATCAAAACGCTGTTCCCCGACTGGGTGCTGTTCATATCCATATTCAACCTGATGGTGGGCAATATCCTGATGATCTACGTAAACATGATGGCGGTTTTTAAACGCCGCTTTTACGAATTGATCCTGTTTGCCATCGCCAACCCCATATACTGGCTTATGCACTCGGCTGCTGCCTACAAGGGTCTGTACCAGTTGATCGTGAAGCCTTTTTACTGGGAAAAAACCAACCACGGGCTCAGCAAGGTAAACAACCCGGTTGTCAATATCATTAAGTAGATGTTAGTACGATACAAATCGCCTCACCCCCACCCCTCTCTAATGGAGAGGGGCTCAAAAAATGGAAAGAGCCATTTTGCATCGAAGTCCTCTCCTTTGGAGAGGATTTAGGTGAGGCAAAAAGAAAAAAGTAACCCATCAAATAATGCACAGAAGAACGCTATATCTTATCATCATAAGTTTGCTTTTGGCGATCTACTACCTGTTTTTGGGTACCTGGCTGCACAACCTGGGCTACCACAATCTCGAGTCGCTCTTCTATACCGAAAAAAGCAAAATACTGTTCGAGGGTATGGGAAACCGGCTCAAAGTGATGGGGCTTACCGCGCCCATACTGCCCTTTTACGGCACGTTCATCTTCTCGTATATCAGTCAAATGATGGCGCCCATGGTTGCATCGGCGCTCGGCACCGCTCTGCTGTTCTTCATCATGGCGTCGACCCTTACCAAACGGAGCCATGACGATTTTTACCTGCTGCTGCTGCTCGTGCTGTTCATCTTTCACCCGGGACTGCTGTATACCGCCTGCTCGGGCAAATCCATCTACCTGGTGCTCATCTTTTTTTACCTATTCTTTTTCCATATCATCCGGTACTACAAGTCGAACACCACCTTTCACGTATCCATCGCCAGCATCTGTCTGGTGATCCTCGTTTTCTGCGATTACAAATTCATCTGGCTCACGCTGTTCTTCATCCCGCTGGTGCTGTTCATTTCCATCAACAGCCTTAACCTGAGCGAGAAGGAGACCATCTTCCGCCTGCACCAGAGCTTCAATACCCCGGCGCTGCGCCGCAAGCTCATCAACAAAACGTTTGCCATCTACATCATCATATTCCTGCTGCCCATCGCGTCGATACTCATTTTCAAAATGCTGAACCTGACGCACGCCAACGACTTCGACTACTTTCTCGACAGTCCTTACGCTACCTGGACCGTACTGGCGGATAAGCTGAGCTTTGAGCAGGCTACCAGCTTTGCGCACTACCAGTCGTCGCAGATATCGCCGCTGGTTACCGCAAGCATAGCCCTGTACTGCCCCATGATCCTGGTAGCCATTTACCTGTTCAGGCACAGTACCTACCAGCTGCTCACCATTGCCGCACCTTTCGGCTTTGTGCAGTTTTTGCAGATCAAGTACGACAAGATATTCCTGGCGCAGGAGTACTTCATCATTTTCCTGGTGCTGTCGCTGCTCTGTATCGTCTTCAGGGGGCATAAGCACGAGAACCAGCGGGTGATGAAAACCCTGCTGGGCGTACTGGTGGTGGTGCAATTGGTGACCGGCTACTTCTTTCTGAAAAACTCGTTCATCAGCGAGGAGCGCGACTTTGTGAATACGCTGTTCAACCGCACGCCCGACGACAGCCAGGTGGATAACCAGGAGATGGCTTCGTTCCTCGACTCGCTGCCCGATAACGAACAGATCATGGCCGACGATGCTATTGCCTACCCCGTGGTT
>DASZWG010000409.1:0-1577 GCA_035546675.1 Mucilaginibacter sp.
TGCAATTTTTGCGTTTATCTGCGCTTGTGTGGCGCCGGCAGCTTTAAGTTTAGCTATTTCGTGCGCAGAGTATTTTTCCAGGTAATCGGGAATAAAGAAATAATAATCCACCATCCAGACCAGCACATAAATTGTTGAGGCTATCAAAGTGATCCAAAGCCCTATTCTGAAAGCCTTGCCGAAAGATATGGCGCCTTCGCTATGCTTGTCACGATAATTCTTTACGGCCACAAAAATGAGCGAAAATGCCACCAGCATGGAGGTATAACCAAGCAATAAGCTGCCATAATAAGGTATTGTAAAAATACCCGACATGGCCACCAGGAACCATGAGGTCACGATAAGACCCGCTATTAATCCGCATACAATAATGTTACGTTTCATTGTTTTTAAGTTTTGCCGGCTCAAAATTGATGAACAGGACGACATTGACAGTCATACTTTCGGGTGATTTTGTGCAATCATGCCCAACATGGTACTAAATTATAAGCACATTAGGGTATGATGCCGATCTTTTTACCCTTATCAACCGCCTGGGTACGGCGTTTTACGTCCATTTTTTCGAATATCTGGGCTGAGTGCGTCTTCACCGTATTGAGCGATACAAATAATTTATCCGCTATTTCCTGGTTGCTCAGGCCTTCGGCCATCAATTGCAGCACTTCCAGCTCGCGCCTGCTCATGTTCAGGCGCCTTAACTGTTCCTCGTTCAAAACAAACTCTGGAGACGGAGTTAGCAGGATCTCTTTCTCCACAATGACGGTCTTTAGGGCCGGTTTTCGCAATTTGAGCGCCAGCCAGATGCCCAACCCGGTAAAAATAAGTGCAATGATGCCGATATAAATATCCGACTGATCGCCGGCCAGGGTATATCGCATTTCCAGCCGGCGGATAGCCAAAGTTATGACTGCCAGCGAAAGGCCGTATAGAATGATCTGTTTATTGCGGCTGAAGAAATTCAAAGCAGGTTGTTTTACCCTAAAATAATAAAAGCCTTCATTATTAATACAACCTGAACATACTAAACCCTCAAAAACAAAAAAAGCCGCCCTTATTCGGGCGGCTTTCCTGGGTCAGTCAGGGTCTTGTTTTATTTATTTGCGTTGGCCTGGTCAAGGAACAGGAAGGCCGGACGGTCTTCAGCTTTTTGTGCCTTGCTGGTCACATTAATGTTCATATACTCCGTAATGCTCCCTTTATTAACGGGCCATTTTGGCAAACCCTTGCCATTTGGATTGCCCGTTTTGATAAAATTAGCGAAGTAAGCCTCCATCGTTTTTGAAACCTTGTAATCATCAGGTGTCCAGTCGTATACCTTATTGCCGCCCAGGTTACCCAAAGCATACTCGATTTCGGCCGAGTGCACCGCTCCAGGCATTGCCGGAGGCATCTTGTTTGGCTGTTCGTTGGCGTTGCCTTTAATGACGCCTCCGGCCAAACCGGGCTTAGCATTACCCATAGATGCTACCATAGCAGGCCGCGGACGTGAGAAAACATACGAATACACGGGATTTCCATCTGTTTTTGCGGCTTCTTCTTCCCACTTCCAGGTGCTGAACACGATAAACCGATCACTG
>DASZWG010000410.1:0-6503 GCA_035546675.1 Mucilaginibacter sp.
ATGTGGATACTACTTTTGGGAAAAGTGTTGCCGACGTGAAAATGATCCTTGACAATCCGCCGGGTAAATCCTTTCACCCGACCTACCGGATCAATAATACGCTGATCTCGGTCACCAATAGCAGCGGCCGCACACCCGGTCATGCCGATACCCTTAAGGTGGACTCGCAATTTAGTTTTGTCGATTATTCGCACAAATTCAACCCGCGTATCATTAAAATTTACGTATTCCAAAAGAAAGGAGACCTGTACAATATTGATAAACAGACTTTGACCACATCCAGGCTTGCCGAACTCAATGTATTCAGGAATGTGCCGAACCCTACCTACACCAAACTGCCGGACAGCACCAGGCGACTGAATATGAACATAGAGATCGTCCCGCTGAAACAGATGTCGGACAGGGTCGAGGGCGAGTTCCTGTTCAATGGCGGACGGTATGGATTTGATGTCGGCAACACCTTTACCGACAGGAACCTGTTCAAATCTGCTACTACCCTGCAGCTTAAGTTCAATTACAGCACCTTATTTGATAACGGGCGAAATTCGACTGTAAGCGGCGCAGTGGAAAACCAGGAATTTAAGATAGGGGGGAGTTTAATCTACCCGCAGATTTTGGCGCCCTTCCATTTGCCAATTCTCGGAAAATATGGTGTGCCGCATACCACATTCTCCAGCAATTATTCACTGTTTTTTCAGAAGGGCCTTGTAGAACGGCAGAGTTTTGATAATTCGGTGACCTATGATTTTATTGAAACTGCCAATAAGGTGCATACGTTAACGCCCATTGATATAGAATTTTCAAAAGGTACCATTGACCCGGCAGCGATGGATAGCCTTGAAAGCAAAGGGTATCATTCTTACGTGTACCTGATCGGGAGGACAATTTTTACTTCCGGCAGTCAGTACACTTATCAATTGAATGCCAATAAACTGAATACTTATGAAAACTTTCTGTATTTCAGGGGAAGCCTTGATGTAGGCGGAAATACATTGGCCTTGGTGAGCAACATATTTCATACACCGCGCGATACTTCCGGGCAGCGTACTATTTTTGGGTACACTTTTGCGCAATACTCGAAAGCTGAGGTCGATGTACGATTTTATAAAAGCCTGGGCGGAGAGCGGCAATTTATATTCAGGATGAACCCGGGTATAGGCGTTCCTTACGGAAATAGCTCCTTGCTGATCTTTGAAAAAAACTTCTATACGGGTGGTGCAAATGATATCAGGGCCTGGCTGCCTCGTACGCTTGGCCCGGGACAATTTAACCGGGGGTTAGCCTATGGCAGTGATACCACTACCCGTGACCGTCTGAAATATCTGGATCAGTTCGGTGAGATCAAGTTTGTGGCCAATGCTGAATATCGTTATAAACTTGCGGACAACTTTTTCGGGTCGAAGCTGAAAGGCGCTGTATTTGTTGATGCTGGTAATGTATGGCGGCTGCACAAACAGGATCAATATCCTAACGAGGAATTCAGGCTCAATAATATCTGGCCATCAACCGCCATAGGTATAGGTACAGGACTGCGTTTTGACGTTGCTTTTTTTGTATTCAGGCTCGATGCTGCATTTAAATTTAAGGACCCCCAGTTTGATGGGTCCGACCAATGGGTACTGGTTAAACACTTTAATGAATTGTTTCATGAAGGTCCCTTTAAGACTGCCTATTACAATTCTAACGGCGAAAACTACAATTTTATGCAGTTAAACTTCGGTATCGGTATGCCTTTCTGAGATAAGTGCATGATAGTCTAACTGCCGAACATATTTTTCAGTCCATCGAATATGCTCTCAAAGAATGTCCCGAACCCGAGACCGTTATGGTGATTAAAATAAAGGAACAGGATAAATATGATGATGGCAACGATGATAAATTTACGGAACATATACGCGAGCAGGGCGAGCAGGATCGGGATAGCCAGCAGGATGATCCAGCTGATGTGGATGGGCATTAGCTTGTCGCTTCCTTTGTAGACATAATACAAAAGTGAATGTGTGCCATCCCCATTAATGTGTTTTACGTATAAAAAGGTCGATTTGTCGATCTTATGCCGGTAAAAGGCCGTGCCGTTATCAAAGTGCAATTCTTCCTGGAAACCGTTTATGGTAAAGGCAAACTCGCCGTTCACATTTTCCAGGATATGATTTGCAGTGTCGGTCGCAACGACAGCGATCTCATTTTGTGCGAATGGATTTTCTTTGACCACGAAATGATCGATAACTACGCCCTGCGCATGTGCCGAAAAGATGGTAAGCATCAGCAGCCAGGCAAGCAAAACAATCTTTTTCATTTGTTTAAATATTCAGATACCGGCGATAAAATTAATATTTATTACAATTTAACAGGTATGATCATAATGTCATCCTGTTTAATGGTAGTGGCGACGTGGCATTTATACTTTTTATCAATGTTAAGCAGGTGGATATAATAATCGGTATCATCATAAATAATGTGATCACCGGTAACGTCGATCAATGACAGCAGGGTGTGAAAGCCTGTCCCGATAGCTTTCAGAACAGCCTCTTTTCGTGTCCAAAATTCATAAAATCCTTCAAAAACATTGGGACGGGAGTTGATCTGATTCCATTCATTTGTCGTAAAATGATCGATATAGTCTTCCAGGGTTATTTCCTGTATTTTTTCAATATCACAACCGATCATGCCTGTATCTGTCCCGCAGCAGATCGCCACGTTGCCTGAATGAGCGATATTAAAATCGGCGCCCTCGTCAATATGAGGTCTGGAGTATCTGTTGTATTTCAATTTGCTTAATACCGACTCGTGTTGAAAGCCAAGATTTTTCATAACTTCCAGAATCAGCAGTTTCCCCGCAACGCCAAGCTGCCGGTCGGTCCATTGTCTTTTTCGCAATACTTCCACCCGTAGTTTTTCCGGTAACAGAAGTAGTTTATCAGTTAGTTCCTCTTGGTTCAATTGGGCGGTTATCACCGAATAGCTGCAAACGATCATTACCCAATATTATAGAAAATATCACAAATTGCTTACAAGTGATATGAAAAGCCGGATTCCGAAATAAAATTCCACAAATATTTGATAATCATAAAAAATGCGTTATCATTGTGTCTGATTGACACTATGACTGTCGCAAACCAATTTAACTCCCGGTCGCAATGACCGGGTCAGACCAAATAAATCATAATATGAAAAAAGCATTGATCATCTCATCGCTGGCTACGGCATTATTATGCCTTGCCGGCTTTTATGCCTCGGCGCAGAATAAGGCGCCACAATTAGGCAAGAGCCCTTTGAAGGATGTCATTAAGGCTATGACACTGGAAGAAAAGGCCAAAATAGTAGTGGGTATGGGTTTCCGAATGCCCGGTATGCCGAAGCCTTCTGCAAAACAAATGAAACAGGGTGTTAACATCGGTGGTTTTAAATTGCCGCCTTCCGACCCTGATGCTTATAACATTCCCGAAAAAGTACCCGGCGCTGCCGGCCGCACACACGGCATACCTCGTTTGGGTATACCGTCAATCACCGTTTCCGATGGCCCAGCCGGGGTGAGAATAGACCCGATCAGGGATCACGATAGTTCGAAGACCTACTATGCAACCGCATTCCCCGTGGGTACATTACTGGCTTCATCATGGGACCCTAACCTGGTACACAAAGTAGGTGTGGCTTTCGGTACGGAGATCCATGACTACGGTGTTGATATCATTCTCGGTCCAGGGGTTAACATTCAGCGTAATCCGCTTAATGGGCGTAATTTTGAGTACTATTCCGAGGACCCGCTGGTAACCGGCCGCATTGCCGCAGCCATGATCAATGGTATCCAGTCGCAGGGTGTGGGAACCTCCATCAAACACTTTGTGGCCAACAACCAGGAAACCAACCGAAACAGTATCAACGAGATCATCAGCCAGCGGGCATTGCGTGAAATTTACCTGAAAGGTTTTGAGATCGCCATCAAGAACTCCCACCCGTGGACGGTGATGTCATCCTACAACAAGATCAATGGTACGTATACTTCCGAAACCCGCGCTTTGCTGACCACGATATTGAAAAACGAGTGGGGATTCAAAGGTCTGGTGATGACCGACTGGTTTGGCGGCCATGATGCCGTAGCTCAAATGAATGCAGGTAATGACCTGCTGATGCCTGGTGGCCCGCCGCAATCCCAGGCTATCGTAGATGCTGTTAAAAAAGGAACGCTTAGCGAAAAACAATTGGATGCCAACGTTGAACGTGTTTTGAATATCGTATTGAAATCGCCTGAATTCAAAAAATATAAGTTTTCGAGCAAGCCCAATCTGAAAAAAGATGCACAGATATCGCGCATGGCTGCCGCACAGGGTATGGTGCTGTTAAAAGACGACGGTAATGCCCTGCCGCTTGGCAATGGTAAAAAAGTTGCCCTGTTTGGCAACACTTCTTACGATATGATAGCAGGCGGAACCGGCAGCGGCGATGTGCATAAGGCATACATTATTTCACTCACCCAGGGACTTGAAAACGCAGGCTATACGGTCGATAATAGCCTGAAAAACGATTACGAGACTTACCTGAAAGACGCCAAAGCTAAGCAACCCAAATCAAGAAACTTTTTTACTCCTACTCCGCCCATACCGCAGATGACGGTTAGCCCTGATTTGCTTGCCAGCGAAGCGGATAATAGCGATGTCGCAGTTTTTACACTCGGCCGCAATGCCGGCGAGGGCGCCGATCGCAAGGTTGAGGATGACTTCGATCTTTCAGACTCAGAAAAAGCACTGATCAAAAGCATTTCGGATGCATTTCATGCCAAAGGTAAAAAGCTGATTGTCGTGCTGAATATCGGAGGCGTTATAGAGACAGCAAGCTGGCGCGACAATACCGACGGTATCCTGCTGGCGTGGCAGCCGGGTTTGGAAGCCGGTAACGCGATAGCCGATGTGCTGAGCGGTAAGGTTGATCCTTCGGGCAAACTGGCGGTTACTTTCCCGATGAAATACGAGGATGTTCCTTCGGCTAAATTCTTCCCCGGCAAGGAACTGCCTTTGCCTCCGGGCGAAAAACCTATGCCAATGAGAGGCCGGCCTGCCGAAGTTACTTATGGCGAAGGCATTTATGTAGGCTACCGCTATTATACCACATTTGACGTAAAACCCGCTTATGAGTTCGGTTATGGCTTATCTTATACCAGTTTTAAATACAGCGGTATGAAGCTGAGCACGAAGACTTTCAATGGCTCGGTTACGGCGAGTATAACGATAACCAACACCGGCTCCGTACCAGGCAGTGAGGTTGCCGAGGTTTACGTGAGTGCTCCAGCTAAAGATATCGACAAACCGGCAGAAGAGCTAAGGGCATTTGGCAAAACGAAGGTGTTGAAGCCAAATGAATCAGAGACACTGAGCTTTACCCTGACGCCGAAAGACCTTGAATCGTTCGATACGGCAAAATCGGCCTGGATCGCAGATGGTGGAACCTATACTGTCAAAATAGGAGCATCATCCGCTGACATAAAAGGTACAAGAAGCTTCGATCTGCCAAAAACTATCGTTGTTGAGAAAGTGCACGACGTGATGAAGCCACCGGTGCAGATCGATGAGATGAAGAAACCATAATTGCTCACACATTAACTGATCATATGAAAGCCTGTCCGGGGATAACCGGCAGGCTTTTTTGTTTTACCCGCTCACAATAAAGTGTAATTTTAACCAAACTTTTCACAATTGGAACAACCTTCCCCAACCGGTACAACTCAAGCCAAACCACAGGTAATTGAATGGATCAATAACCTGCGTGTGATAGCCTTGTTCGCTGTGATCGTGTTGCATACAGCATCACCATTGCTGATGGATTTGCAAAAAGCTTCGGTGAGCGATTGGTTAGCCGGAGACGTTTATAATGCACTTTCGCGGTTTGCCGTGCCGGTTTTTGTGATGATTACCGGCGCACTTTTACTCCATCGTGAGTATGAACTCGGCGATTTCCTAAAAAAACGCCTGACGCGGATCATCTGGCCCTTTCTGTTTTGGAGCCTGGTTTATGTCGCTTACTCGTGGTATAACGAGGATATAATCTTCACAGCAAATGCCTGGGCCGATACAAAGATCGTTTTGCATCAGCTAAAGTACGGAGCATACTATCACCTGTGGTACGTTTACATGCTCATTGGCCTTTATCTGATCATTCCCGTCATCAGCCGGTTTGTACGCAATTCTGCTGAAAAAGAGATCAGGTATTTCCTGATCGTTTGGTTTATTGTGATCGCTTTTTCTCAGCCCTATCTTTCCCGTTTCCGGCCGCAGGTGGATGTTCGTTATTTTAACGGTTATATCGGCTACCTGGTTCTGGGTCATTACCTGGCATTTAAACCTATCCCGCAAAAGGGTATCAGGGGGCTCCTGGTTGTGTTCTATATACTACTGACGGCAGGGATCGTATTGGGTACCTATTTCCTGTCGGTTGATCCGCACTCGCTTAGCACCTGGATGTATGAGCCGCTCGGGCCGTTTATTATTTTATATTCGGGCGGTATCTTTTTA
>DASZWG010000411.1:0-5452 GCA_035546675.1 Mucilaginibacter sp.
AGGCAGCAGGCCCGCTTTCTATCTTTCGTCCTTCAACCCGGTAAGGGTGCTTAAAGGAACGATACAGGTGGGTAAAGCGGCTTCATTGCCGCGGAAAATATTGGTAGTAATACAATTCAGTTGTTCTGTGGCGCTTATCATCAGTACGGTAATCATTTATCAGCAGATACAATACGTAAAGGACAGACCTGCAGGCTACAGCGCCGACAGGTTAGTATCTACCGGTATGAGCGATGATCTGTCCAATAATTATAATGCATTGAAGAATGACCTTTTGCAAAGCGGCATGGTGGAAAGTGTGACCAAGGCATCGAGTCCGCTGACGGGCATCTACTGGCACACCAGTATAGAAAAGTGGCCCGGTCAAAATCCGGGTGAGTTGGGTATTAACGTTGGGGGTATAACGGTGACGGATAATTATTTTAAAACGGTTGGGATGAAACTGGTCGAAGGCCGCGATTTTTCGCCGGACTGGAGCGCCGATACTTTAAATGTGATCGTTAATGAAGCAGCGGTAAAACGCATGGGGCTTAAACACCCGCTGAATCAGCTGATCACTTATGCGGGACTACCATACCAGGTACGTATCATTGGCGTGGTACAGGATGCGTTAATAGAATCGCCGTTTATGCCGGCCGAACCAACCGTATTTAACCATGGCCGCGGCGGCAATTTTGTGATCTACCGGCTGGCTGCCGGTGTAAACCCGCACGATGAAATGAGTAAGATCGGGAAGATATTTGACAAATATAACCCTGCCTACCCGTTCGATTATGTGTTTGTTGACGATGCATACAACCAGAAGTTCAACCTGGAAGTGCTTGTGGGCAAACTTGCCGGGATATTTGCAGGCCTGGCTATATTTATTTCCTGTCTTGGTTTATTTGGTTTGGCAGCCTACGTTGCCGAACAGCGTACCAAGGAGATTGGTATACGTAAGGTATTAGGCGCATCTGTTGCGCAGGTATGGGCGCTGTTATCGAAAGATTTTGTGCTGCTGGTGATGATAAGCTGTTTGATTGCATCTCCAGTGGCGTTATATTTTCTGAAGCCCTGGCTTGCCAAATATGATTATCATATCAGCATCGGTCCGGGAGTATTTATATTCTCGGCTGTAGCGGCAATAATTATTACGTTGTTTACCATTAGTTTCCAGGCCATTAAAGCGGCGCTGGCAAATCCGGTTAAAAGTTTGAGAAGCGAATAATTCCTTATATTTATTGACCTTATTTAACTATCGAAAACGATCATGAAAACCGCGAACCTTAAACTCGCCCTGAGAAATATCAGGAGAAACAAACTGTATACGTTTATTAACATTACCGGCCTTGGTATGGCAAGTGCTTTTTGCATACTGATATACCTGTATGTCAGGAATGAGCAGTCGTTTGATAGTTTTCACCATGACCAGGATCAGCTTTTCAGAGTAGAGCAGAGCGATGCTTTCGCTTCGCATAGGGACCAGAAGCCTTCTAAAAACCTCTTTTCATTCCTGATGCGCGACGCCGAGCAGAAGAACCTGATACAGACGCCAACTTCGATGGGCCCCGATCTGAAGAGGAATTTCCCGGAAATAGAAAGCTTCGTTCGCTTTGATCCGATGGGGCCGGAAACAGTAAAGGTAGGAAACAGAAGTTTTAAGGAAAAGGATGATAACCTGTGCTACGTTGACGCTGATTTTTTTAAGGTTTTGAATTATCCCTTGGTTTCGGGCAATGCAGCTGCTGTCATATCGGGTCTTAACCAGGCGGCAATCAGCCAAACATTAGCCAAAAAGTATTTCGGTAATGCCGATCCGGTCGGCAAAATCATTACATTTCCCAATGAAACAAATCAACCTCCTATAACTGTCAATGGAGTTTTTAAAGATTTTCCGTCCAATTCCAGTTTTCAGTTCGACCTGGTCATGCGAAGCGAGTCTAATCCTGGTTATAAGGACAACATGGCCAGAGGAGTTAATTCATTCAGCACGCCATTGATCATAAAAGTAGAAAAGGGCACCGATATTGCGGCCTTTACGAAGAAATTGGACGCGTTCGGCAAAAATTATTTTGCGCCGCTTTATGAATTGATCAAAAAATTCGACCCAAAATCAAAAGTTCAGCCAATCCATTTCTTTTTGCGCCCTTTGGCTGACGCGCATTACAATGAATCAGCAGGATGGGGACATTATACCGACCTGAAAAATATTTATCAACTGGTTTGTCTCACGGTTATTATTTTGCTGATCGCCTGCCTGAATTATATTTTACTTACCCTCACCAATACGATCTCGCGCTCCCAGGATGTAGGGATCCGTAAAACTATTGGAGCGGGCCGTTTGCAGATCATTCTGCAATACTATACCGAAACCCAATTGATCGCATTTTTTGCCGTGATCTTCGGGTTTATCCTTTCTATCGTATGTCTGCCGTTTTTCGGAACATTAACAGGCTCACCGATACACCTCGCTAATATACCCTTTGTTAATATCACAATATTCCTGCTGGCACTGGCACTTATACTGGGCGTGATGGCCGGTATTTATCCGGCACTTGCCATGTCGGGTCTGAAACCGCTGAACATGATGCGCAGCTTTTCAGCCTATAAAATCAGCCCGCTCCTCTCCAGGATGCTGATCATTATCCAATTTACGGTGTGTGTGATACTGATCATATCGTCGCTGGTTATTAACGGGCAAATGCACTACATCAATAATGCAAACATGGGCTTTGATAAAGACCAGGTACTCGTATTGAATTCGCCCTATAACTGGATGGATAAACAAAGTTTTAATGCGCTGAAACAAAGAATGTATAATTACGCAGCAAGTGAACCGGGAATTGCGGATATTTCAAGCGGAAGCTGGGACTTCGGCGGAGGTAATCACAATGCGTACCAGATCAACGGGGAAAAGATGATGTTAGAGGAACTTAATGTGGACTTTAACTTCTTCTCGTTTATGAAGATACCAATCATCAAAGGCCGTACATTTTCCCCTGCCATTACCAGCGATAGTTTAAATACACCGGTTACAGGTGAACACAAATTCAGTACTGCCAGGCATAATATGGTGGTAAACGAGACGCTGTATAACCTGCTGGGTAAACCGGAAGTAGGGGTATATAACGATCAGATGGGTGGGGTGATCATTGGCGTTTGTAAGGATTATCATATGGATGACCTGACCAAAAAGATCGATCCGGCTTATTACGTGGTTAACAAACAGCCCGACGGTCAAATTTGGGTTCGAATAGCAGCAGGGCGTAATATTCCGGCTGAAATGACACGGATAAAAGCTGAATGGAACGAACTAACCGGTAACCTGCCCTTTGTTTACACTTTCCTGGACCAGGATGTAGCAAAAAGCTACGATGCCTACGTGCGCTGGATGGCAACTATCACGGCATCCTGCATCGTTGCCATTATACTGGCTTGCCTGGGATTGTTCGGCCTGTCGGGGCTTACGACAATTAACCGAAAGAAAGAGATCGGTATCCGTAAGGTACTTGGCGCTTCCGTTTCAAGCCTGTTTATGCTGGTAAACCGTGAAACATTTTTCCTGGCGATAACCGCGTTTTTAATCGCCGTTCCGGTTGCCGTCTATTTTAATCACCAGTGGCTTGATAATTTTGCCTACCGCATCCATCCTGGCTGGGGCCTATTCGCTGTTGCTGGTTTGGCATCGGTGCTTACAGCTGTTATTGCAGTAAGCTATCACGCGGTAAAGGCTTCCATGGCCAACCCGGTGGATAGTTTGCGTAATGAGTAATTTTTGCGAACGGTCAATGGTCAATAGTTAACGATAAGTATTCGTAATTCACTGTTCACGATTCACCATTGACTATTCACCTACTGTATCATAACCGTACGCATCCTGTTACATAAGCGGACACCACATCAAGTCAATCCTTTATTAAGTATCTGATAATTAATGTTTTGCAAGTTTGGTATATTATTGACTATTGAATGCCAAAATGAATTGGTATAATTAGATCAATAAATCGCTGATTCATTTAAAATATTCATCTTATGTTATCATTACAACACGTCACCAAATATTACCAGGTTGGAGGTAATAAAAATTATGTATTAAATAATATCAGCCTAGATGTAGACGAGGGCGAATTCATTTCTATTATGGGCCCATCGGGTTCAGGAAAATCAACCTTGCTGAATGTGATCGGGATGCTCGATGAACCATCAGAGGGTTATCACTATTTTATGGGCCAGGCTGTGCACCAATTGAAGGAAAAACAACGGTCGGCTTTATATAAGCAATATATCGGGTTCGTTTTCCAGGCTTATCACCTGATAGACGAGCTTACCGTTTATGAAAATATCGAAACCCCGCTCATTTACCAGGATGTTAAATCTTCCGAACGTAAAGCCATGGTAGCCGATATACTCGACCGGTTCCAGATCGTCGGCAAAAAAGACCTTTTCCCGGCTCAGCTATCGGGCGGGCAGCAGCAATTAGTGGGTATTGCCCGGGCGCTGATCGCAAGTCCTAAACTGATCCTGGCCGACGAACCGACTGGTAACCTGAACTCGAAACAAGGGGAGGAGATCATGGAGCTTTTCCGCAAACTGAACAAGGAAGACGGGGTGACCATCATCCAGGTAACTCACTCCGAGAAGAACGCCGAATACGGGACGAGAATAATTAACCTTCTGGACGGGAAAATAGAATCATCCAGGAAGTTCTGATCATCAAGAATTAAATAAGAATGACGCGATTTAATAAATATTATATAACCCTATTTTTTCTGGCCAGCGGTATGCTTGCATACGGGCAGAAGATAGACACGCTATCATTGCAGCAATGCCTCGGTATTGCTGTAAAAAATAACCTGCAGGTTAAACAAAGCGGGCTGACCGCCCAATCGGCACGCATCGATATGATACAGGCTAAAGAAAATTTGCTGCCTTCTATCTCAGGAAGTGTGAGCAGGCAATTCAACCAGGGCCGCGGTATCAACTCGGTGACCAATACATACGTCAACCAGTCGCAGACCAACGACAATTATAACCTGAATGGTGGTGTAACCATATTCAATGGATTATCATTGCAAAATGCGATTAAGGCCGCTTCGCTGTCATATCAGGCGGGGAAAATGGATTTCCAGGCCGCCAAAGATGTTGTTACGGTCAATGTGATCACCAATTACCTGGCCGTGCTCAATAACGAAGATATATTATCAGCGACCCAAAGCCAGTTAGCGGTTCAGCAGGAGACGGTAGACCGGCTGAAGATACTCGAAAACAAAGGCGCCAATAAATATGCATCCGATCTGACGGACGCACAGGGACAGCTTGCATCGAGCCAGGTAGCCGTGGTATCGGCTCAAAATTCACTGAATGCGGCTAAGCTGAGTTTATTCCAGGTGATGAACATTCCATACCAGGATAGTGTTATTTTTCAACCGTTGAACGCCGAAGACCTTACAGGCGATTACGGCGCCAACCCCGA
>DASZWG010000412.1:0-8729 GCA_035546675.1 Mucilaginibacter sp.
TGACGCCCTTCCAGGCAGTGTTATGGGCCGCAGCGTTCAATTTTATGGTATTCTTTTTCAGCAAAGAATATCACGTTGCCAACACGATATCCAAGATCGTCGTCGAGCATTTTGTTACCATGCGCGTTCTGCTGGCCGGTATTATCGCCGCTATCAGCTGGAACCTGCTTACCTGGTGGTTTGGCATCCCATCCAGCTCATCCCATACGCTTATCGGCGGTTTTGCCGGCGCGGGCGTCACCAATGCATTGTACCTGGGGTCGTCGGCCATTAATGCCGTCAATATGGGCTATATCATCAAGATCATCGTCTACATTGTGCTGGCCCCTTTTATGGGATTGATGATCGCTTACATTGTTACCATCATTGTGCTGCATTTAAGCAAAAGGTCAAGGCCCGCCAATGCAGAAAAGTGGTTCAGGCGCCTGCAATTGATATCGTCGGCGGCATTAAGCTTTGCCCACGGGACCAATGATGCGCAAAAGGTAATGGGTATCATTTATGTGGCGCTGATCACGGCGAAAGTAATACATACGGGCAGCAGCATGCCCGACTGGGTGCCGCTGGCCTGCTACACCGCCATAGCGCTGGGAACATTATCGGGCGGCTGGAGGATCGTCAAAACCATGGGATCGCGCATCACTAAAATAACCCCGCTGGAAGGCGTAAGCGCCGAAACAGCCGGGGCCATCACCTTGTTTTTTACCGAACATTTCGGTATACCGGTTTCGACCACGCATACGCTTACCGGCTCGATCATCGGCGTTGGGCTTACCAAGCGCCTTTCGGCTGTCCGGTGGGGCCTTACCATCAATATCATCTGGGCATGGATAATAACTATCCCTGTATCCGCGTTGATCGCTGCAGGAATATTTACTTTGATGAGAATATTCTGATAATTTTACTGCCATTATTAGTTAACCGTTCTACCCGATGAAAAAGACATTTTTAGTGATCCCGTTATTAGCCGTTACCTTTTCGCTTTCAAGCTTCAAGAGTGATAAGCCAGAAACCGGCAACTTTCGCACCACCCTTCAAACCCTGCCGTCATCGGCAGAGATCGGTACCGCTTTAAAGCAGGCCCTGGAACAGGGTACCGCAAAAAGCGCGGCCAAGCTTTCAGCCGTGAACGGTTTCTTCGGCAACGCCGCTGTGAAGATTCTATTCCCGCCCGAGGCGCAGAAAGCTGAAAAGGCTTTGCGCGGACTGGGTATGAATAAGCTTTGTGATAATGTGATCCTTTCGCTGAACCGGGCTGCTGAAAATGCCGCAAAGGACGCAGAGCCGATCTTTTTGGACGCGATCAAAAAAATGACGCTCAAGGATGTAAGCAATATCCTGCTTGGCCCAAAAAATGCTGCTACGCAATATTTCAGGAAGGCTACAACCGCGGAACTGACCGCTAAATTTAAACCGGTGATCCAGGCCAGCCTGAACAAGGTCGGCGCCACCAAATATTACGGCGCTGCGGCCGGCGAATATAATAAGCTGCCCTTCGTGCAGCATATCAACCCGGATATAACGGACTATGCAACCCAAAAAGCGATTGACGGACTCTTTATCGAGATCGCCAAAGAAGAGCTGAACATCAGGCAAAACATTTCGGCCCGGTCAACCCCGCTGATGCAAAAAGTTTTCGCTTTTGCAGACAAAACAATTCACTGATATTAAAACCGCTCACTATGCATGTGCGGGCACCAGGTAGGAAAGTACCGATCTTTTGATTTTAGGGGGATAAAATCCCGCTTCCTGTTTTATGGCTTTTAATTCGTCGGCCAGTGATGTGTCCGGGTGGATCGCATCCTGGTCGCTGATCATCTGCCGTACTTTGTCAATTTTATCCCGGTGCACCGTAAATGCTGTAAACCCGTTTTGCCAGGCAATGGCCCTCCGGGGGTCCCTCTTAAAAAACTCGCATGATTCTTCTTTGATGCGGCCGATGATATGCGTCACATCCTGATCGTTCGGCAATCTTATCAACACATGTACGTGATCTTTATAACCGGTTATCGTATCCAGGTAAATCCTGAGCCTGGTGGACACGTTCCGGATGACGTTAAATATATCTCTTTTCAAAGGAGCATTCAGCAGTACGGGTTCCGCGCCGAGGGTAGTCCATGTGAGCTGAAGCCATACCGATGTGGGGCTGTGTTTACGCGACATAGAGCAGGGTTTTTTATAAATATAAAACCTTATCCCTGAATGTAATGAAAATTTAATGTGAAGTTTCAATGAAACTTTACCGTCACCTTTACTTCGTGCGGCATTTTATCAGCGGCAGCTATCCAGTCGGGCCCGTTTTTAACCAGGTCTATCGCCTTCTGATCGGCAGTATCGCTCAGGCTTTTCGTTACTTTAAAACCAGAGAGATTTCCGTTAGCATCGACGGTAAAAGATAAATTCACTATCCCTGTTTTTCCATCGGGCGATACGGTATTATTTTTCAGGTAATCGTTAAACGATTGCCAGCCCGTACTGGGGTGAGCATCCGATGACGAACCTGTATTATTAACCGGCTTTACCACTACGACTTCACTCAGGGTATTATCTGAAGGGTTAAGCGTGATGTTGAGCGAATCTTTATTCTCAATGTTTACCTGCTTTGGCTGATATCCGAGGTACCCTACGGAAAGCGTGGCCTTATCAGGCACATTATGCAGCGCGAACTTTCCGTTCGCGTCGGTGATCGCCCCGAAGTTTGCCCCGGCCAGCTTTACCGTGGCACCGGTGATAGGCAGTCCGTCGGCGCCCGTCACGATGCCGGATACATAATGGTTGCGCGGCGTAACGGAAACCCCTTCGACACGGGTATTCAATAAAGTTTCGGGCAGGGACTTAAAATTCTGGTCGCTTTGTTTTTTAGCCGCTACATTCTGTACGATCACCTCATTGACGGACACCGAATCCTTAGGTTTAGATATTTTTTTAACTATATCGGCGTTGGCAACAGCTTTACTTAAAACCGGGCTTTGTGAGGGTTTTATCTGCGGCGGACTGCCACCTCCAACGGCATTATCCGCAACAGTTAAAGGCATATTAGGCTCCTTTTCCCGTTTTTCTATTTTACTGGTCGTCTTATCGTTTGCTGCGGCCATCTGCGGTGCGGATGATAAAGCCTGTACCACGGTTGTATCGGCAGTTGCCTTTTGACTAACCGGCGCCTGTCCCGGCGGCGCAGATAAGGTCGCTTTCTGTTCGTTGCCCGGAGCAACCTGCGCCGCAACCATTTTCTTCGGCGCCTGCTGGTCGTTCTTTGTGAACACCCAAACGCCGATACCCAGTATGATCAGTACCGAAGCTGCAATGGATATCGGTCCCCAGAGTATCAGCCTGCGCACCTTTTTATCGGTTCGGTCATGCAAACGTGCGGCAAGCTCATCCAGGTTAGCCTGTTGATCGGTACCGGAACGCTCATAGCCCTCCATCGCATCAGCCAGGAAAGGATCGTCGAGCGCACGGCGTTCCAGTTCATGCATGGCACGGTCGTCAAGCTTACCCTCCAGGTATTTTTTTATCTGCGATATGTCGTCTTTCGTTTTACTCACGGTTCTTCTCTAAGCAGATCTTTAAATTGCGCTTGCCGTTCTGGATGTAGCTTTTTACATCGTTCAGGCTAAAGCCTGTCAAATCTGCCACCTCCCTGTAACTTTTCTCTTTTAAATAAAACAGGTCAATGCTCTGTTTTTGTACTGCATTCAGCTTTTCCATGCAGCGCTCCAGCGCATTCATGGCATCTTCCCTGTTATTTTCTTCAGGATGCAAAAAAGGCGCAAATTCCATAACATTGTCCAAAGAAACTATTTCCGTCTTCTTATCACCCCGCAATTGCATCAGGCAATAATTGCGGCTCAGAACATACACCCAGCTCCTGAACTGTTTTACATCATGCTGCTTCACTTTTACAATAAGCTCTTCAAATATGCCCATCACCGCATCTTTCGAGGCTTCTTCGTCCTTCAGATACTTGAGGCAAACGCCATAAATGAGCGGAACATACCTGCCGAACAGCTCACCTAAAACCGCTGCGTCGCCGCTTTTACGGTAACTGTCCAACTGCGCTTCATCGTCGTTATGATCGGTTTTAACTGGTTTGCTGAAAAAGCTCATTTTGGGGCGACAAAATAAAAATTTTTCGCGGGTTTATGGAAAAGTGTTTTACAACGCATCCTTCAGGAAAACCCACAGCAATGAAGAAGATAGTTTTAGTCGCTTTAATGATCGCCGGACTGGCGGCTTTTAAGTGCAACAACATACGGCACATTACCGGTACCGTATGCAGTAATGATGATAAGCTCCCTATTCCGGGCGTTTCCGTAAAAGTAAAGGGGTCTGCCAATACATTTGCAATAACTGATTCGAAAGGCAAATATGCCATCGATGCTCCCGACGGCAGCACGCTTGTATTTAGTTTCATCTGGTACCAGACTGCAAATATCCCCATCGGTAAAAAGGATAAGATCGACGTCCTGCTGTCGCCAACATCAAGTTCATTGAATGAAGTAGTCGTGACGGGCTACTCATCGCAGCAAAAAAGAGACGTTAATGTAAGCCAGACAACGATAACCAATGCAGACGCTTCGTCCCTTGTGATGCCCGGTCTGGCTGGAAAGGCATCCGGCGTTGTGGCACAGCAAAACGTCAGCGCCAATGCGCCGGTTATGTATAAAAGTTACTCACCCCAGGGCGGCACGATGAATTATTCGCCCAGTCCCGCCTACAACAGCGCAACCGCGCCGGGCGACGAAAGCTATAAGCATATTGATGAGAATGGCTTCAGCAACCCGAAGGACAACCCGCTGTCGACTTTTTCGGTTGATGTAGACGCAGCGTCCTACAGCAATGTACGCCGTTTTATCAACGAGGGGCAATTGCCCCCTCCCGATGCCGTACGGGTTGAGGAAATGATCAATTATTTCAAATACAACCTGAGCGGCCCAGTTAACAGCGACCCGGTTGCGATACATACCGAATTGTCGTCGGCCCCGTGGAATCCCAAACACCTGCTGGTACGCATCGGTCTTAAGGCCCGTACCATCGATATGGGCAGGCTGCCCGCTTCGAACCTGGTATTCCTGCTGGATGTGTCCGGGTCGATGGGTGAGCCCAATAAGCTGCCTTTGGTAAAGGCATCGATGAAAATGCTGGTCGACCAGCTGCGGCCGCAGGACAGGGTTGCCATTGTGACCTATTCGGGCCAGGCCGGCGTGAAACTGCCTTCGACCCCCGGCGACGAGAAGCAAAAGATAAAGGATGCGATAGATGACCTGTACGCAGGTGGCTCGACCGCCGGGGGCGAGGGCATAAAACTGGCCTACAAAATAGCCCGCGAAAATTTTGTCCGCAACGGCAACAACCGTATCATCATGGCTACCGACGGCGACTTTAATGTGGGCGACTCGAGCGACGGGGATATGGAAACGCTGATCACCCGCGAGCGCTACAGCAATGTGCCGATCACCATTATGGGTTTCGGTATGGGTAATTACAAGGACAGCAAAATGGAAATACTGGCCGACAAAGGCAATGGGAATTACGCCTACATCGATAACCTGACCGAGGCCCATAAGACTTTGGTAAGCGAATACGGCGGCACCATGTTCATGGTGGCTAAGGATGTGAAGCTACAGGTAGAATTCAATCCTGCGCTGGTGCAGGCTTACCGGCTGGTGGGGTACGAAGACCGGCTGCTGAACAAGGAAGATTTTACCAACGACCGCAAGGACGCCGGCGATATGGGATCGGGGCATACGGTAACGGCTTTTTACGAGATCGTACCGAAGGGCGTGAATGATGATTACAGCGGCAGCGTAGATCCGCTCAAATACCAGAAAAACCCCAAGGCTTCTGCAGGTTCGTATTCGAACGAACTGATGACGGTCAAATTCAGGTACAAACAACCGGACTCTGATCAGAGCAAACTGAGCGTGGTAACGGTGAAGAATACCCCGGTATCATTCAACAGTACCTCGGCCGATTTCCGTTTCGCCTCGGCCGTCGCTGAATTCGGAATGCTGCTGCGCAACTCCGATTTTAAACAGAATGCCACTTACGACCAGGCTATCAGCATTGCCAGGACCGCCCGCGGCGAGGATGAGGACGGTTACCGTTCGGAATTTGTCCGCCTTGCCGAAACTGCGCGTTCATTAGCCGTAAACGACCCGATGATCACTAAGTATTAAACCCGAACCCTATCATAGTTTGCAATGCCAGGAAACCTAAACCTTAAAGCGGCGGGCCCCAACCCGCCGCTTTCTTATTTCAGGTATTCAGCAAGGCAGATCGTTAGCATATCGATAAGCTCAGGATCCCCGAAGGGATAAATATCTTCGATCTCCAGTACGATGAGCTTTTGATCCTGAAGCCTGAACCGTTGGGTGACGATATCCCTGTGCTCCCATTCCATAAAGAATATGACATCGGCCCAGTCGATCATACCCTGGTTTACTTTAATGCGCGCGCTATTGCTTGTCCCCGCCGAAAGTGCATCATGCAAAGGATGATCCCTGAACAATTGCTCGGCTGTCGGGCTGCGCCATTGATTTCTGTTGCAGATAAAAAGGAGGTTTGACAAGCCTTTTAATTTTTCTTTTCCTGTTCGTAAATTCTTTTCCACGCATCCATCGTAATAATTACCAATTCATTTTTCTTACAGTCCCATATTGATACATAATTTTTTGAAACAACAATATGCTGAGTCCACGTCGTAAATTTTTCATAAAGCATCAGCGTACAGATATCTGTAGCTGTCATAAACGGACTATATTCGGGTAAGTGGGAATGTATCGACGAAACCTCATTCTTGCTTGTATCAGCAGTTGGCGCATGAAATTCTATCGGTATAATACCCTTGTGCAATTTTCGCTTATCGGTAATATTGTCATCTTTATCAAAATCAATCAGGTAATCATTCCCAAAAACGATAACTCCGTTCACTTGAGGACCAGTAAGAACATAAACCCGCTTAAAATTCCGGGCAATGATCGGAACAAGGTTGAGATTTGTATTCCTGTAGTGCTTGAACATCGTATCCCTGTTCATTTCTTCAAGCGCAAGTTTCCTGATGGTGTACAAATCATTTTCTTTTTCAGTTAGTTTGCGCCGAACAGTATCAAGTTTGTAATTATTTGGATTGAAATCACTCCCAAAAGAAATGGTCGCCAATACAAGCGGGATAGTATCCTTTGAGAAAAAAATGTTGTTCATGCCTTCTTTGGTATCATAGGATAAATAACCACCGGCCTGCGCGAGAAGATATTTGCATTTGCCTGTAAAAACATCTGTCCCATACCATGATGCAAACTCCGAGCGATACAGCATTTTGCCTTCACTTTCAATACTGTCGGTGATTCTTTCCAGCTTTTCCAGGCTTTCATTCTGCGCATACGTATGATTTAGCCAAAACAGGGAGAATACAAAAAAAATGAATTTTTTCATATGGAAACATTGGATAAGGCCAATAACAATCCCATTGATCGTTAACCAAATATAAAAAAATCTCAGGCTATAAAGACGACCTACTGTATCTTCCTCAGACGTACAAAATTGTACAGTATCTTCACCATCAAGTACATGGACAGGAGGATGGCGCCCGAAAAACACAGGAAATAAGCGATGGAATTGATCCCGTGATTCAGGTCCTCAAAGGCCAGGGTAACAACCGTTTTATTGGTGATATTGAGCTTGGTTACCGCACTAAGCAGGAATAAAATAGCGGGTACCACTGATTCCTTGCCGATCCTGTTCAGCTTTTCACGCAATCTTTCGTGCGTGTCGGACATAGTCCGCGACCAGCTAAAACATATCTGGCCGAGCACAATGATAGCCCCGAAGCCGATGATGCTGAAGTCGATAGTATCGTACTTTTCAAGGCCGAAGGTGGCACCGTAAGCCGTAGCAATACACACCCAGGCTATAGAACCGAGGACAAAAAGCAACAGGAAAAAAGCCGTTTTAACGATCATATTTTTATTTTAAAAAATTATTGTTCCTTGCTGTTTGCGGGTCATAGGGGGTGCCGCAGATTACAGGTATCTTCTCAAAAAATAAAAGTAAATAATTTTCTGTTCAGGTATTCTACGAAATGTCTGAATGTTTTGTTCGGATCAAAATCACGGCAGGCCGGTTGTTTATACCTGAGGATCAGCCATTTTGAATGCAGCAAGATACTTTTCGATATAGTTTTGCTTTGTAGCTGCTTTGTATTGCATGATGAAACGGGGGTGCTCAAGCGCAATTATCCGTTCAAAAAAATCAAACTCTTCGTTCAGTTTCCGCAGGAAAGTTTCGTTCTTACCCGTACCGAAACAATAACAAATATCCGTTTCGACGCCCAGGCCGATCTGCTTGCGAATGTTATCAGTAATAAATCCACGAACCGCTTCTGTCAGCTCTTTGCTGTCGTAATAATTATAGTTCTTTTCGCGGCCCCTATCACCAACGCTGGTAAAACCGAGCGGACTGAGCGAGCTGATGTAAAACCTGCTGTAAAATTTTTCAGGGCCGCCAAAAGCATTGATCATTTCATATACAAATACCGAAGAAGGCTCGTGCGCCGGTTTGCCCGTATAAGGAATGCCGCATTCGCTTACCAGCCGTTTCGGGTCGGTAAATGGAATACCCGTTAACCCTGCGCCAAACCTGCCCGGGTTGATGCCGAGGATCAGGTGTCTTTTATTGTTATCGCTGTAATATTTACGGTAAAACTGTTCGGAGATAGCGAGCGTTTGCTC
>DASZWG010000413.1:0-9480 GCA_035546675.1 Mucilaginibacter sp.
TTCCAGTTCAGCGAACGGTTTGTTAATAAGCATTCCCGCATTATTGACCAGGATATCGACCCGGTTATCAAATTCTGCAGCAATAAACTGCAAAAGCCCGGCATATTCATTATTTACGATATCAAATGCGATGGGATACAAGCGGCAATCAGGGTTAAGCCCCCGGGCGATCTCTGACAGCCGAAGCAGTTTATCCTGCGAACGTGCCAAAGCGATTACTTTATGCTCGCCTGAAAGAATGAGGTCGAGAACAGCTTCGAAGCCTACACCGCTGCTGGCGCCGGTAATAATGATATTCATACAAGCGAAGATAGGAATTATACCACCAGTTTCTGCTCAACCGGGTGGCTGATCAGGTAAAACCCGTCGCTGATCAGTTTGGCCAGTTCAGGCTGTTTTTTAGCTTTATTCTGCAGGAAGTTTTGTATTTCTGCAGCCAAAACCGGCTCAGCTCCTTCATGATCCAGTATTTCCAGTATCTCGAGGGCACAAAGCCAGTCGTCATGATGATCTTTTTGTAGCTTCAGCCAAACGTTCCCTAAAAAGCCATAATCCCCGCCGCTATGCCTTCTGTCGCGCACCTGCTGGTAAAGTTGGTGCAGTTCAAGCGTTGCGGGATCGTATTGTACATGGTGCGTGCCGGTGTTAGATTTCATGGATATTTCTTCAAAGGCATCCTTATCGGCTGCGCCGCAAAAAACAGAAACGATCTTCTCGCCTACTGCCATGTCGTACACGCCCCACTCAGGATCAAAAAGCTTATTGCCGTTCTCACCGGTTACGGTACAATTATCAAAGCTGATCAGTACTATTTTATTGTCTCGTATCGTGACCTGTTTGACCAGGCCCTTAACTTCTATACCGCTTTCAAAATGTAATTCGGTGTACTCTCCTGTTATGATATCGATCAGCGGCAGGTCGCCTTCAGGCACATCCTCCAGTGCCCTGTACATACCTTTCAGCCTGCCGACAGGTGAGCTGAACCCATCACGATGGTGGTCCTTGCCGTGACCTGGCAACTGCTCATTATTATACGAAAGCATAGATGGCCCTTTCGTCCTGATAAAATCGGGAGCGCCTTTCTTATGCCTGAATTCGGTAAAAGTCCCGGAAACCTGTAGACCGGAGCTATAAACCGCGGTACAGGTGTTTCGGCTTTCCACCGCCTTTTGCACACCATAAACTCCGCCCTTTCTGAAAGCCATGGTATCCGCAAATTGCTCCAGCACGTCGATCAGGTTCTGAAAGGCCGGCGTAACGAAAAGCTGAGGCTGCGGTTTGGTAATATCATAAGGGTAGTTCACCGCATCGATAGTATACCACAATTTCTTTACTCCAGGCTTCATACAGGTTACGCTCTCGCCTATCGACGAAAGCAGGCCGGCGCCATATATTTTGGGTTCTTCCAGCGTACCGATCAGGCCGTATTCCACCGTCCACCAGTGCAGGCGGCTCAGCAGGGCCATTTCGGATGGTTCGCCCATATTTTCCTGCCGGTAAGCAACCAGTTCTTCGGCTTTTTTTATTTCCTGTGGATCAGCGTCAGGCATTTCTTTCAAAATTGATAATGACCTGATGGCCTCGTACAGGTCAAAATCCTGGGCCGAAAACATCGCCTTCGCCCCTATCGAACCGAAATAGCTCAGGTATTCGTGGTAATCCTTATCGGCGATGATAGGGGCATGCCCCGCCGATTCGTGTATAATGTCCGGCGCGGGTGTATATTCAATGTGTTTTAGCTGGCGTATATCGGCAGCAATGACCAGCACGCGATAAGCCTGGTATTCCATAAAAGCGGCCGGGGGAATAAAACCATCCACAGTAACAGCGCCCCAGCCAATTTTGCCGAGTGCGTCATTCATTTCCTGCAAACTGGGTATTTTTTCTATGGTGAGCCCGGCCTTTTGCAAACCGGGGATATAAGGGTAGTAGGCAACATCTTTCAGGTAGCTGTAGTTCTGCCGCATCACGTAACGCCAAACAGCATGGTCGACCGGGGTATAGTGCTCATAATGCTGGTCGACAATGAACTGCTTCAAATGGTTGGGCAGCGCAGCCACCTGCGGATTATTAAAATCATTAAAATGACTCATAGTATTCAGTCGGTTTATAAGAGAACGCAAAATTACAGATTTGGTTGGTCAGGTTAAATATCCTGATCGCTTTATCCGTTATTTGCTAAACTTCAAACGGTTGGTTACCTTAGCCCTGCCAAGCAAACCGGTATGAAAAAACTGTTATTGATCGAAAAGGACCCTGATATCAGGGAAATGGTCGCCTTTGCCTTAGAAAACAATGGGTTCGAGATCATCAAAACGGATAAGGAGGTCTCGGTGAACGAAGTGATCACTATCAATCCTCATGTGATCATCATCGGGTATATGCTTGGCAATACGCCGGGCGAACAGCTTTGTAAAAAGATCAAATCGGACAATACGACCGGCGCTATCCCGGTCATCCTGTATTCAACTACACTTGACGGAAAGAAGATAGCCCCCAAAGGATATGCGGATGCTATCGTAGCCAAGCCCTTCGAACTGGAAGACCTGGTGCACCTGGCCAGTCGCCTGGCTTATAAAAATTGACAAATCAGGCCTGCCTGATGGACGGCAACCCTTCTTCGAGGCGTTTGGGACGGATAACATAATAAAGGCCCAGCATGGCAACGACCAGCGACGTGAGGTAAAACGACACACTGAGAAAAACGGCCAGACCGACATTCATGTGAAAGATCGGTGACAGTTTTTGAAAAATAGCTTCCCTTGCTCCCGCTCCGCCAAAAGTAATGGGAACAACTGCCGCCAATGCAGATATCAGGAAAGACAAAAGATAGGGCGAAAACTTGCCGTGAAAATCTTGTCCCATCAGCACGCAAATAATAGTAAGCACCTGCAAAGATTGTACGATAACAGCCTTGGCATGTCCTTTGAAAAAATGCCTCGTAAATTCTTTAAAAAATATCCTGACGATGAGGTAATAAATAGCTGTACCTGCCACAAACACGATCATGGGTATGGCAATATGGATCTGCTCCTGTATCTGCGGAATAAAAATAGTGAGTACAACAACGATCAGTCCAATGGCCCATAATCCGCTAACCCTGTCAAACGCTATGGCCCAGAAAACCCTTTTAGCCGGAAGATTATAGTTTTTGTGTAGCAGGTATATCTTATACCCATCGCCACCTATGCCTCCGGGCAGCAGCAGATTATAAAATATACCGAGCAGATACAGGCGAAAGTTGAAGCGGGTATCCAGCCGCAGATCGATCGACTTAAAAAAACTCAGCAGGCGCCACGCTGATGCAACCATGGAAAGAAAATAAACGAAAACACCCGCCAGCATCCACCAGTAATTGGCGTGGAACAACCGGTATTTTACCTCGCTGAAAGGAACTTTGCTGAAGACATAGTACAGGAGTACGGAAGTCACCCCCAGCTTAAAAAGCAGCTTGGTAACATTCCAAACCTTATGTTTCCACGTTCGCGGGTTCGGATTGTCTTCTACTATTTCTTCTATCTCAGTCATTTCGGCTGCAAAAGTAGGTTATTTTTTGATTACACCGCTCAGGGAAATTGACAGTGGGGTTAATATTAAAATTCTAAATTTGCGGCAAATTTAAGGGTATGGCAAAAGTTAAGGTTGGTTTGGTGCAGATGTCCTGCGCATCTGATAAACAGCAAAACCTGCAGAAGGCTATCGGCAAAGTGCGCGAAGCGGCTCAGAAAGGCGCTCAGATCGTTTGTTTGCAGGAACTGTTTACATCACTTTACTTTTGCGATGTAGAGGATTATGACAACTTTAAGCTGGCTGAACCGATCCCCGGCCCTTCGACCGATGAGCTATCAAAAGTTGCCGCCGAGCTCAACATCGTGATCGTCGCTTCATTGTTCGAGAAACGTGCGCAGGGGCTTTATCATAACACAACTGCTGTGATCGACGCAGATGGCGCTTACTTAGGCAAGTACCGCAAAATGCACATACCAGACGACCCGGGTTTTTACGAAAAATTCTACTTTACCCCCGGCGATCTCGGTTACAAGGTTTTCAAAACTAAATATGCCGCTATCGGCGTGCTCATTTGCTGGGACCAGTGGTATCCCGAGGCTGCGCGTATTACCGCGCTGATGGGCGCCGAGATACTATTTTACCCTACGGCTATCGGATGGGCAACCAGCCAGGACAATGCTACCAATGTTGAGCAATACAATGCCTGGCAAACTATTCAGCGTTCGCATAGCGTAGCAAACGGCGTGCACGTGGTTAGTGTGAACCGCGTGGGGCAGGAAGGCGAATTGAAATTCTGGGGCGGTTCATTTATATCAAACCCGTTCGGATCGGTGCTTTACCAGGCCTCGCATACCGATGAAGAAGTTATCGTGCAGGAGATCGACACCGCCAAAACCGACTACTATCGTACGCACTGGCCCTTTATGCGCGACAGGAGGATCGAGTCGTACCAGCCGATAACGAAGCGTTTGATTGACGAATGATTGTCTGAACCAGGATTTTTATGATTAAGAGATTAATATGATGATTTACTAAACTAATCCTAAAATCCTTTAATTCTGTCAATCTTAGTTCTGACAAAAAAGCTTGTAACTATTACCCCATGAATCATCGACCATCGACTATAGACAGTCTAAAAGGCTTCTCCTTCCCCGCCGAATGGACGCCGCATAAGGCTACCTGGCTTAGCTGGCCGCATAAGGAAGAATCGTGGCCGGGAAAGATCGGGCTGATCTACCCAAAGTATTGCGAATTCGTTAAGGTCCTGGCCGAAGGAGAGTTAGTTCGTATTAATATCGGCAGCGAGACTATGAAAGCGTTCGCGATGCAGCAGTTGGAAGCCGCCGGCGCCGATATGAGCAAAATTGAATTTTTTGACTTCCCCACCAACGACGCCTGGTGCCGCGATCATGGTCCGGCGTTTTTGATCAACCAAAAGATCAAACAAAAAGCGATCGTCGACTGGGGATACAATGCCTGGGGCGACAAATATCCTCCCTACGACCTGGATGATGTGATCCCGACGAAAATAGCACAGCATTTTGGTTTGCCCGTTTATCATCCGGGCATCGTGATGGAAGGCGGATCGGTTGATTTTAACGGTGAAGGAACGGTTTTGACCACAACGGCCTGCCTGCTGAACAAAAACCGCAACCCGCAGCTAACCCGGCAGCAAATTGAGGGTTATTTGCAAAATTATTATGGCGTTGAACAGGTTTTATGGCTCGGCGACGGTATTGTGGGTGATGATACCGACGGTCACATCGACGACATTACCCGTTTTGTGAACACGAATACGCTTGTTACTGTGACCGAGGAAAACAAGGCCGATGAAAACCATCATATCCTTCAGGAAAACCTGAAAACACTAAAGATGATGCGCTTGCTGAACGGTAAGCCGTTAAATATTATCGAACTGCCTATGCCCGACCCTGTTTATTACCAAGGGCAGCGGCTGCCGGCGTCGTACGCCAATTTTTACATTGCTAATGCTGCCGTGATCGTTCCTACCTATCGTTGTAAAAATGACGACAAGGCGCTGGAGATTTTACAATCCTGCTTCCCTGACCGTAAGGTCATCGGTATCGATTCGACCGATATTATCTGGGGCCTGGGCAGCTTCCATTGCCTCAGCCAGCAGGAACCGGCTATTTAAGCGGAGGACTAAGCTGCCTTGCTAAAGGCTTTCTGCTTTGGACTTTCTGCTTTCAGCTTATAAAGTATTTACCGACTGTTTATCATTTCTTACCGATTTCTTAACACACATCGCCAATATTCCGTTGGCTGCGCTTTATTACTGATATAGTTTTGGGGTAACATTAATTACGAAGACAATGAAAACTATATGTGAAAATAAAAGCTCGAGCCAGAAAAGCCGGGCTATATTCGGTACCATCTTATTTGTCGCCGGCTTCGTTTTGCTGGTTGATCAGTTAAACCTGTTTTTTATACCCGGCTGGGTTTTTAGCTGGCCCATGCTGCTGATCGTTATCGGTTTGTATGTCGGCGCCAAACATAATTTCCGGAATTTGTCGTGGATCGTTCTGGTGCTGCTCGGCGCCGGGTTCCTGTTCGATACTGTTTTACCCGGCCTGATGATCAGTAATTTTATATGGCCGGCAGGCATCATTGCACTGGGGATTTACATCCTGATGAGAAACGGGCATAACCGCAGGCAAAAGGAAGAAGGCATAAAATAAGTGACAGGTAATAATTTTTTCACCGACAATTTATCTCTGTTCACCGACTTCCTGTATAAAGTCGCCAATATTTGATAGGTTCGCCCGAAGTATTACCTTAGTTTTGAATAAGATTTAAATTACGCATACAACACCATGAACGATAATATAAACGATATAAATTACCAGAACAGGCCACGCAACAATGGGAAGGCATTCGCCGGGTTGATATTGCTGGTTATAGGCGGTATACTGCTGCTCAGGCAGTTCGATTATTTCGACATACCCGGCTGGATCTGGAGTTGGCCTACCTGGCTCATCGTGTGGGGCCTGTATTCGGGCGTAAGGCACGATTTCCGCAACTCGGCCTGGTTCATCATCTTATTTATCGGCCTTGCAGGCTTTCTGAACGAAGCGATACCCGATCTTCACCTGTACAATTTTATCTGGCCCGTTGCCATTATTATGGTTGGTATCTGGATCATCCTTAAACGCAACAACAGCTATAATCGCCAGAAATGGGAACAAAAGTGGGAAAACAGCAAGTGGGAGCGAAAATGGGAACAAAAATGGGGACATCATAACCCGCCTCCCGCCGATCTTTCGGCAACTCCCGCTGATCAAACAACGACCGACAATACACAGCCGGGCGGCAATAAATCGCGCTTATCAGGAGATGATTATCTGGATGCCGTTTCGGTTTTCGGAGGAGTCAAGAAGACGATCCTGTCAAAAACCTTTCGCGGCGGCGATATCGTCAACATCTTCGGCGGATCGGAGATTGACCTGACACAAGCCGACATTGACGGGAGGGTGGTTATCGACATTACCCAATTATTCGGCGGCACCAAGATCATTGTGCCTTCGCACTGGCAGGTAGTTTCCAACCTATCGGCGGTTTTTGCCGGGGTAGACGATAAGCGCCTCAGGAAAACCGGCTCGGGCGACAACAACAAGATTCTCGTACTGGAAGGCGTGTCCATTTTTGCCGGTATCGATATCCGCAGCTATTAATAAAAAAATCCCATTAGATATGAATTGGTACATAGCAAAAATCGTTTTCAGAATCATCAGCGGCGATGGCAGCCATCACGCGCAGTTCGATGAGCAACTAAGGCTGATCAGCGCTATAGATGAATGCCAGGCTTTTGAAAAGGCCACCCAAATCGGGCGCGCCGGCCAGGACAGCTTTATGAACAGCCGCAGCGAGCAGGTAAGGTGGGAATTCATCGACGTGGCCGAGATCGGCCAGATCGGTGAGTTGACGGACGGGGCCGAGCTGTACTACCAGATACACGAAGCGCCAAACGCCGAACTGTACGAGGCCTGGGCACACCATAAATCGGCATTACTCAGCATCAGGAACTAAAAATACCAGATTTTGGCCAGCACACAGTCAGCATACTCAAAACTCCGCATCGCATTCGTGATCGGTGGCGTCGTATGGGCCGCACTACTTACGTATGTGGTACACAGTTTCAGCTTCGGTTGGTACGTAGCACTGACCGACGGCGCGGTATGCACGCTGCTGCTCAGCGCTGCCTGCTGGCTCATCAACAACAACCTGCGTTACTACCAGCCGGGCAAAGGAAGCTATATCAACCTGTTTTTCTGGTGCCTGGCGCTTACCGCAGCCTGTACCTTCGGGGCACGGTGGATACTGCCCTACATCGTCAGCAGCAGCATTTATAGCAGTTTCCTTTCTCAGTCGCTTACTATACGGTTCTTTACCAATTACTTAGCTATCGGCTGGATGGCGCTTATCAGCATGATATGGTATTCGCAGCAGGACCAAAAGGAAAACGAAAAACGAAAAATCGAAGCCGAAAAGCTGGCCCGCGATGCAGAACTGTACAATCTGCGTCAGCAATTGCAGCCGCACTTCCTGTTCAACAGCCTTAACTCGATCAACGCGCTGATCGGCTTTAAACCCGATGAGGCGCGGAAAATGATACACCAGCTGTCAGACTTTTTGCGTGGGACGCTGAAAAAGGACGACCAGCAATTGGTACCGCTTACCGAAGAACTGGCGCACCTGCAATTATACCTCGATATTGAAAAAGTACGGTTCGGTCACCGGCTGCAAACCGAGATCAGTTGCGATGAGCATTGCGACGAAGCAAAGCTGCCGGCATTGTTGCTGCAGCCTATTGTCGAAAATGCGATCAAATTCGGTTTGTATGATACCACCGAAGCCGTGACTGTGAGCATCAGGGCCGAACTGGAGGATAACTACCTGGTCCTGATGGTACAAAACCCTTACGACCCGAAAACGGCCAGGCCGCGGAAGGGCACCGGGTTTGGCCTGAGCGGGGTGCAGCGGCGGCTCGACCTGCTTTTTGCACGCACCGACCTGATTGAAACTCACGCAAATGATAATATATTTACAACGATTATTAAAGTCCCTCAAATATGAAACGTGTACTTGTTATTGACGATGAACCGTTGGCCCGTATGGTTGTACTGGAATATTTGCAGGATTTTAAGGACCAGATAGAGGTTTTGCAGGAGTGCAATGACGGTTTTGAAGGGTTGAAGGCCATTCAGCAATACCAGCCCGACCTGATATTCCTGGATGTGCAGATGCCCAAAATAAACGGGTTCGAAATGCTGGAACTGGTGGAAAATCCGCCAGCGGTGATATTTACCACAGCGTTCGACGAATATGCCATCAAAGCATTTGAGGCGCATGCCGTCGATTACCTGCTCAAACCGTTCAATAAGGACCGTTTTCACAAAGCTGTCGAAAAGTTCCTGTCGCAGACGCCCAGTCCCCAGCCTGCTAAGCAAACCGAAAGCCTGCTCGAAACCGCAGCGCAATCGCCCGCACAGCACGAGCGCATTGTGGTGAAAACAGGCACCAAGGTGAAGATCATACCGGTAAGCGACGTGGAATACTTAGAGGCCGACGACGACTATGTAAGCGTGCATACGCCCGAAGGCTCGTTCCTGAAAAACAAGACGATGGGCTTTTTCGAACAAACGCTCGATCCGTCGCAATTTGTGCGCGTACACCGCTCCTACATTATCAAAATACAAAACATTACCCGCATCGATCCCTACGAAAAAGATGCACATATTGCTATTCTGAAATCAGGCGCTAAAATACCGGTAAGCAAGACGGGGTATGCAAAATTGAAGCAAGTTTTGGGGATATAAGAGGCTCTATGATAAGGAAGTGGGCAATTGCTCTGATCATTTTAAATCTCCTTTCTGCAACTGGTGGCTATATAGCTTATTTTCAAACACGATTTCAAATAGTTTCGGATTTTATCCCTAAAGATATTGTTTG
>DASZWG010000414.1:0-2563 GCA_035546675.1 Mucilaginibacter sp.
AAGCCGTTTAATTTCCACGGACCAACGTGCACCGGCAGATCGGGGCAAAACCATGCGATGTAATCCCTGCCCCTGAAATGGCAGGTGGCTTCCTGGCAATGCAAGCCGCCAAAAGTCGCTGTATCGCCGCTGATCTTCCAGTTGATAGCCGGCATCGGGCCCGCGATCGCGTACTCGTTCATCAACAGCTGATCCTTCGTTACTAATTTTTGCTCATTCGGGTACTGGTAATATTCGACGGGTGTACCCACCCCGTGCCTGTTTATCATCGGGTGCCCGTCCGGGCTGGCGGCGGCCGCTTCCATAAACGCTTTCTTAAACTGCGCCTTATATACTATCCCATCGTAGCTCCTGTAAGCGCCAGCGCTTTTTCCGACGTATAACACCATGTTTTCTGTATAAGGATGCGCCCGGTTTGCGGTGTCCCTTACCCAGGTAAATTTGTAGTGTATAAGCACCCGCGCCGTATCCGGTTTTTGGGCTTTAGCGGTAATAAATGCCGCAAGTAAAATAACAGCCAGCAGTAGTTGCCTTTTCATAATTCATAAAATTTTTAAGCAATACTATTTTTTGTACCTCAACCTATAAAAACTTTGGTACGAACATCATGGTAACATCCGCGAAATGGAGATATTTGTTATCCGGGATTTCAAAAACCGGCGGTTTATACCTTGCTGCAACGGTTTAGTAACATTAATTTTTCATCCGTTCCCGGTGTTTTACCTTTGTTGATATGCTTAAGATCAGGAATAAAGACTGGATAGAGATCGTGCTCCATATCGCATTCTGGGTTGGCGTTTTCTACACGCTGCTGACGTTTACGCAGCCGGAGATCAAAATGCGTATCAATAATAACGGCTCAATTACCGACGAGGATATTAGGTATACCTTGTCGCCGCATATATTCCTCACGCTCGGTTTTATGGTCGTATTATTTTACGGCAATATTTTTTTGGTGTTTAAAAATGCCCTTCGCTACAAAAATATTGTGATCAGGGTAGCGTTGCCCGTTGCCTGGTTTGCTATCATCTTCATGGCAGATAACTACGCGGATACCTTGCTGCCCGCACCGAAAAAGAGCGATCCTATGTTGTTTGCGCCGCCGCCTAAGCCCGGGATGGACACTATTGTTGCCCGGCTGCCGGGACCGGCCGATATTATGACTCATGTCAGATCCGATACTGCCATGAGAGAAGTCGCCCGCCAGGAATCCAGGAATTTTATATTTGCGACAGACGGTTTCTCCAATACCTTATTATTCATTTTCATTATCGTGTTCGGCCTTTCTATAGCCTATTTCTTTTTAAAGGAATGGTCAAAGGTTGAAAAAATGCGCTCAGAGCTGGCGGCCGTCCAACTGGATACCGAGGTTAAATTCCTCAAATCGCAGGTGAACCCTCATTTCCTGTTCAACACGCTGAATAACCTGTTCTCGATGGCGCAGAAAGAAGGCAACGACGACCTGGCCGATGGCATATCAAAGCTGTCGGGTATGATGCGCTATATGATCTATGAAAGCAATGCCGAAACCGTGCCTTTAAGCAAGGAGATCGAATACCTGCATAATTGTATTGCGCTTAACCAGTTGCGCTACGCCAGCGATGAGGCCAGGGTAAATTTCGAGCATCCCCAAAATACGGGCGGTGTTCAGATCGCACCTATGCTGTTCATTCCCTTTGTCGAAAATGCTTTTAAATATGGCGTTGTGGTGGGCCAGCCCTCGCAGATCGATATCGCCGTCATCGTGAACGGGAGCGCAGTTGAGTTTACCTGCCGCAACCGCAATTACAGCTATGTTAAAAAAATGGATGACAACAACAGCGGTATAGGGCTCGAAAACGTAAAACGAAGGCTCGAACTGGCATATCCCGGCAAGTATTGGCTGGATATAAAAAATACTGCGGACGAATACGCTGTTTTGCTTAAAATTGATACCCAATGATCAGTTGCATAGCCATAGATGATGAGCCGAAGGCCCTGGACGTGATCGCGCGGTATTGCGGCAAGACAGATTTCATCGATCTGAAAGCCACCTTTCGGGAGCCAGTCAAAGCGGTCGACTACCTGAACCGCGAAGGCGCCGATTTGGTTTTTCTCGATATCAATATGCCCGATATCAGCGGGATGCAGCTTATCGCTTCGCTGACTACGAGGCCCATGATCATTTTTACCACGGCTTACAGCGAATATGCGGTCGAGAGCTATAACCTGAACGCCGTCGATTACCTGCTCAAGCCCATTACTTTCGAAAGGTTACTGGCTGCAGCCGCCAAAGCGCTCAATTTGTCGGCCAATAAGCACAAGTCCGCTGCGAAGGACGAAGATGACGCCGCCGTTTTTGTAAAAAGCGGTCCTCATACGTACCGGTTAAAGGTGAGCGACATCCTGTATTTCGAGAAAGACGGCAACTACCTCACCATTTACCTGAAGGACCGTAAAATTCTGATACGCGAAAATATGGGCGATATTTTTGACCTGGTGCCGCCGTCAGAGTTTGTACGGGTGCATAAATCTTATGTGGTGGCCATCCGGCACATCAGCCTGATCGAAGTGCACCAGCTTA
>DASZWG010000415.1:0-8672 GCA_035546675.1 Mucilaginibacter sp.
CTGGTCGCTCACCAGGTCGATAGGGGGCACATCTGCTACATAGACCGCTGTCATATCGACTGTCGCCATGGTGGGGTCACCATCCCAGGTGATCGTACTCCCCTTTTTGAAAATGAACTTACGCTTAACCGTAGCGTACGACAGGTTGTATGAACCCTGCTCAACAGTATAAGTGCCCGTCAGATTGGTTTTTCCGCTGGGATCTATCGCAAAATTCAGTTCCGCCTCACCTTTCAGATGTACCACATCGCCGTTACGCGGGTCGACAACTACCGTAAATGCAGCTCCCTTATTCACTCTTATTGTTGCCGAGAAATCAAGCCCTTTTACACTCGTTTTTCTCAGCGAGTCGAGCTGATGGGCCAGGAAAACCGAGTCGGCTTTTGGCACATGCGGATTGATCACTTCAACCACACCCTTCCTCTCCTCAATGCCGGGGTCGTCTGCGGGCAAAACAATGGTCATGTTTGTTTTATCATTCACGCTGATGTTTGCATCAACCACCGGCTTATTCATATCGCCACGTATAGAAATACGGCTATTGAGGTAAAGCTGTCCGTAATAGAGCTTATTATTTTCCTGTGTTGAATTGACTAATCTGAAATCGCGCGTTGTGACGTCCAGGCCGAATTTGAAATCGGTGAAGGTTTTTGTATATATCGTTCCGGTCACGATCGCTTTATTACCCAGCGAGTCGATCATGGTGAAATCGTTGAACCTGATGCCGTCATTATTAAATGTAATGCTTTCCTTAGGCATGGTGAAGTAGGAGTTGAGCATCGCAACGTTAAATCCTACCTGGTTAAAATTGATATCCCCGTTGATCATTGGCGCAGAAGTATTACCGGTAATCTTCAGCCGACCGCTAAGTGCACCTTTAGCGTTTTTCAGGCTCCCGAAACTGAAACCCTCGATACTTTTCATATTCAGTCTGCCGATATCGAGGTTCAGGTCAAAAGTGCCTGACGGAGCGGTATAATACAGGCCCGACAAGCTGAGCTGGTTTCCTTTTCCGGTTATCTGTACTTTAGCCGCGTAGGCATTTGCGGTTTGATTATTCACTTTAAGGGCTATATTGCCCACTGTATCGCCTTTGAAGCTGAAATCGCGGATATTAAGCGCCAAAGTGAAATGCATATTGGTTTGCAGATCGCTGATATGGGCATCTCCGTCGATCACACCCCCGATCTGGAGCGAATCCTGCTGTGCTGCACGGGTAAACGTTTCTATGCGGAAATTTTTAAACCCGACCGTTAGCGGCGAATTCATGGTTTGTGAATCGCTGTTGACGCTCAGTACCTGGTTCCCGTTGCTGATGGAAAAATCGCGTGCCAGGATACCCTTATTCCCGAAGTCGATCTCGTTATCTGACTGTGCCGTCCAGGGCGTATAATTCAATACCAGGCCATTCTGCAAAAAGCTGAATTTATATTCATCGGGCAGTACACTGAACTCACCTGCAATGCGGTAACGCTCTTTTTTCGACGCATCGCGAACCTGCAAATTAATACCCAATTTATTATTTTGCGCACTGCCCGAAATACTGGTATACAACAGATCGACAGATGATGAAACCTTGACCTCGTTGGCGGCCAGACGGTAGTTAAGCGCATTGTTCCTGGTATCGATGGACAGCCTTGCATTGTCTATAACTTCTGAACCGTATATCACTTTCGGCATGGAACCATCCACGTTAAGACTTCCTGTTTGACTATTGAATGAGCCGTTGATGATCACAGGCTCCAGCGTCTTCAGATCAGGCGCAAATTTTTCAACCAACGGTGTCTTAACTATCCGGACGCTGAAAGTATACTGTTCAGGTGAATATTTCGGTTTTGTCTTGCCGTTTGCTACCGAAGTATTATAATACTTACTGATCTCGTCCTGCAAAGCATCGCCCATTTCATTCAGCTTATATTTGCCGGCCAGGTGCGCGGTCAGGAATGGGGTCTTCAGCCTTAACGTACTGCTATCGGCATTGGCCGTAGATATTATACCGATACTGTCAATTTTGATGACCTGGTTTTTTTGAGCGATAAGCAGATCGGTCAGCCTTACACGCGCATTCAGGTAACCGGGATCAGCAGTCGGGGCGTCGGCAACGAGTTTTCCCCGTATTCTGAATGGACTGCTGCTCAGTTTCAGTTTTTCCAGGTCGATACTATCGATATTCAGCACAGCATATACCGACGGATATTTTTTATTCATATTGGCTTTGCCATCCAGCGAAAAATGGATGTTCGGGTCATCCATATGCATATTAGCCGTGTATTGCCCATCATGCGCGGTCGCGGTCAGCACCAGGTTATGGTAGGTATATCCTTTCACATAAGCGCTTGCCACGTTCCCGCTCAGCTGAAGGCTTGCTGTCTTAGGATCTGTACTAACACCTTTCAGGTTTAGCGCCAGTGTAATGTTGCCAATGGTTTTTGGCTGCCCCATCAAGGCCCCGGCATCCAGGTTATTGGTTTTAATATTGGCCGAATAGACTTCGCGGCCCTTTTTGTTTCCATTTTTCATAGCGGCAATCAAGTCAGCGGCACCATCGCTTGAGCGAAGAAAAAGGCGGGTATTAAAATCGTACACGCTGCCTTTGAAGCTGCCCTTCAGGTTCAGGGTTTCCGGTATGCTGATATGCGAAGGTATCATACTGGTATCTACCAATTTGGATATATCGGTGCGGCTGGTGTTCAGGTCGGCAAGGTTCAGGTCAAAATAGGCCTTGTTCATATCGGGCAATCCTTCCATAGTGCCCGATAGCTTTATGTGGGTATTACTCAACCCGCTTACTTCAAGCGAGGGTATACTCAGGTCGTTGACTTTACCGATGATCCGGCCATCCAGCAGGAAAACCGAATTAGGGTGACTTTTAAATGGTTCCCTCGAAGCCATCGACGGCATCAGCAGCAATACATCCTTCAAACTGAGCCGGCTGCCGTCAAGGTTAGCATTAATGCGCACCTGGCCAAGGTCTTTGCTGATGGCGCCCAGCGACGGATAACCCACTTCCACACTTTTTTGCAATACGGTTTGCGGGGTTTCGAGGTAAAGATCCTTCAGGTAAGATTGATGCGGCCCGTAAAAAAAATCGGTATGAAATTTCCGGATATCGAAACCGCCTTTTTCCGAGAAAGTCAATTCATTGATCCTGCCCGAAATGGTATCAGGACTATAAGCCAGGTTTTCGAGGTCGGCATTAAGATCGCGGATGTGCATGTGGCCGAAGTCCAATCCTTTAACTATGGGCTTTTGTGCATTATTATCAAAACTTATATCGTCGTTTTCGAGACTTAGCTTATGCAGCACTGCAGCCCATCCGGTATTATTTTGAGGCTTTGCCAGCATCGTATCCAGCTTTTTGACTGTTTTTACCACGGCAGTCTTTACGGTTTGCGGTTTTGCCAGGATAAGCCCGGCACGCGTATCCGAAAGAGTAATGTTTCCTATATCGGCGATCTGCTTTTTCAGATCGAGCTTATTCATTTCGACGGACAACTTACCCAGGTCGAGACTGGCTTTCATTTCAATGGTTTCATAATCAATATTGATCTTCGAAAGATCAATCGTTCCAAGATTAAGCGTCATACTGACCGGCTTTGTAGCGGTATCGACCGTTGCAGCTTTGGCAACAGATGAGCCGGCGGGCGTCTGGACGATCTTTGCATTGAATCCATCGAGTGCGATCTTCGGTATGGTAAATTTCATTTTATCCATATCGAAGTCTTTAATACGAGTGTAAAAGTGTCCAAGAGCAAACTTTACATAGTTACCGGTAATGGCATCATTGTACCGGATGTGTATTTTATCCAGGATAATCTCACCTACCGAGAACTTCATGGATGATGAAGTATCCTGTGGTTTGACCGGTTTTTTCTGCTGACCGGCAAATGCCTTGACGATATAGTCGAAATTGAAAACACTATCTTTCCCCCGGTTCACATTAATTGTGGCGCCTCCCAGGTCTATCTCATTCACTTCAACGGTGTGATGCAGCAGTTTCAGCATACTGATGTCAACCTTTAACCGGTCACAGGCTATAAGCGTGTCTTTTTTCTGATCTTCGAAATAAATATTGTCGAGCGCGATCATTTTAGGCAGCACCAGGCTGATATGCCCGATCTTCACTTTGGTATGTATCTTATCTTGTAAAAAAGTAACGGCTTTGTTTTTAACAAAATTCTGTATAGCAGGTACCTGGATAAGGATCATGATCAGCAGCAATAATGCGATGATGCTGCCGATCATCCACAGAACAGTCTTCAGAGCTATGCGTCCGATCTTTTTCAAGGCAGAGATATAGTTAGCGTGATAGTGATACCTTAGTCAATTTGTAGTTTATCAACCAGCTTTTGCCTAAAGTTGTTTGGTTCGGTTAGCTTTTTGCCGGCAATGTTGCGACTTTTCTAACCTTAAGGCCGACAATAAGGAAAGACAAGATGTACGTTAGATAATTGTATTCTGCACTTAGTAATCCACCCTCACGTGGTAAATGCTCATCAGCATTCGTTTAAAGATCGTTTTGATGGTCTCGATATCTTTAAGGGTAATATCGCTGTCATTCAGCTGTTCCTGGTTCAGCTTATATTTCACGATGCGGTCTACGAGGTCGCCGATGGATTTTTCGTCCGGTTCCCGCAGTGAACGTGAGGCTGCTTCAACCGAATCGGCCAGCATCAGCACACCCTGCTCTTTAGAAAAAGGTATAGGCCCCGGGTAACGGAAAGTATTCTCGTTGACAAATTTTTCAGGAAAATTCTTCAGGAATGACTGATAGAAATAATCCACCCGAGTATTCCCGTGATGCGTACGGATGAAATCAACAACGATCTCAGGCAGGTTGGCCTTCCTTGCCATTTCAACGCCCTTGCTTACGTGCCGTATAATGATCTGTGCGCTTTCCTCGTAAGGCAATTTATCGTGCGGATTAAAGCCTGAGCTTTGATTCTCGATAAAATACAACGGATTTTCCAGCTTGCCGATGTCATGATACAAGGCCCCCGCCCTCACCAGCAATGCATTGCCACCGATGGTATAAATGGCATTCTCGGCCAGGTTAGCCACCTGCAGTGAATGCTGAAAAGTGCCGGGAGCAGCAAAAGCCAGTTCGCGCAGCAGCGGCGAATTGGTATTGGTCAGTTCGATCAGCGTAATATCGGATGTGATGCCGAATACTTTTTCGAATGCATAGATGAGCGGATAGGCCAGCAGGGTAAGCAGTACGCTTACAACAAAAGGCATAAAATCAAGCCAGTCTATACTGGTAATGCTGCCCTCACGGATAAAATCTATCCCTATAAAGGCCACAAAATATGCACAGGTAATGATCAGCGCCGACATGAGGAACTGTTCGCGGCGCACCAGGTTCTTAATACTATAAATAGAAACCATACCTGCTGTTATCTCGAAATAGGCAAACTCAAAACTGTTCGGCACAAAGAATCCAGCCACCAATATCACCAGCACATGGATATTCAACGCAAGGCGTGTATCGAACAGAATACGGATGATAATAGGCACAATGCAATACGGGATATAATACATATTGGGCAACTGCAGCCGGATAGCAAACGACAGAGAAGCCAGCATGGCCGTGACCACCAGCAGGATGAGACCTACAAGCCGGTTATCGCTGTAAATATCCCTGCGGAAAAGATACAGGAACACCATGAGCAACGTGATCACAACCGACACCAGCAGGAACTGCCCGAGCAAAACAAGCCTGTGGTCGCCGTTAACGCGCACATTATCCTCGAATGCCTTTTTGAACGATTGCAGCTTCTGGTAAATAGCATCGTTGATCACCGAGCCCTTTCTCACAATCACCTCGCCCTGCTGTACCATCCCGCTTGTTGTCGAAAGCCCGTCCAGTGCTTCCTTTTCGAGACGTGATGTCAGCTTGTCATCATATTTAAGGTTGTTTTGTATCCGGTTCTGTATCAGGTCGAGCAGAAAAGTTTTATCCAGGTTTTTTCGCTTGCTCAATTCCTGGTCGCAATAAGCCAAAGCCTTTTCTTTGGTATACAGGTCGGCCGTATTCTTGTCAGTGGCTACATTATTTTTCAGGATAGTTACCGGGTAATTCTGCTGCGCTTGCTGGTATTTGGGATTAGGTATGATCACACCAACGTCGTAAATAGCATTCAGCAGGTCTTGCCCTTCTTTAAAATAGGTTTGCTTGAGCCGCTCATTCAAACCGGCATTATGCCATTTGATCTCGAAATCGGTTTTGTAACCCTCCAGCTGCTGTTTCCTTACATCGGTGTCGCGCTGGTAAATGGGTGTTACACTGCGCAGGGCCGCCTGTCTGTCACTTTCCATCTGCTCCGGCGTTTTCAGGATAGCAAAATTGTAGGGAGATACCAGGTCCTTCTGCGTCCATATCCTGCCACGGTCATATTCGTACCTGAATTTGGCCTGTTTGGGCAGCGTAAATACGATCACGCAAATACTGGCCACGATCATAAGGTATTTAATGTTGCCGGCGTATTTGCGCAGTATTGCCCTTTTGCGGGAAGAGGAAATGGTAGCCATTTAGCGTATTAACATTTCAAAAATAAAATATTTTCTGCTAACCGGATTTTTTCTTGCTTTTATCAATAGAAAGTTGATATCTTTATGATATCATTTTAAAATCACAAATCATGAAAGAGGAAAAAATTATCAGTCCCCCGTCGGGTTACGCTGTATTCGCTTTATTCCTGATCTTACTCGCAGTCACTATTGGCTGTTTTATTGAGCAGCAGCCCGTTGCGGGCGCCGTAACGGCCATCGTCAATTTTATCCTGGTATTGCCGGGACTGGTTATTGTCAACCCGAATGAGTCGAAAGTGCTTACACTGTTCGGCAAATATGTTGGTACGGTAAAGCGCGACGGCTTTTTCTGGGTAAATCCTTTTACGGTTAAGAAAAGGATATCGCTGCGCGCCTTTAACTTAAACGGCCAGCAATTAAAGGTAAACGATAAGGTAGGCAACCCAATCGAAATAGCGGCTGTTATCGTATGGCAGATCAGGGACACCGCCCAGGCCGCTTTTGCCGTAGAGAATTATATTCAATACGTAAATATCCAGAGCGAAGCGGCGGTAAGGCACCTGGCCAGCCTGTTCCCTTATGATAATATAGAAGACGAAACCGCTTCCATCACGCTGCGCGGCGGCGCAGACCAGGTAAATGAACTGCTCGAAAAGGAACTGAATGACCGTCTGAGCCGGGCAGGCATCGAAGTGCTGGAGGCGCGTATCTCGCATCTGGCCTACTCGCCCGAAATTGCGCATACCATGCTGCAGCGGCAGCAGGCTTCGGCCATCATTTCGGCGCGAAGGCTGATCGTTGAGGGCGCTGTCGGCATGGTCGAAATGGCGCTGCAGAAGCTTTCGGATAAAAATATCGTCGAACTGGACGAAGAACGCAAAGCAGCCATGGTAAGCAACCTGCTGGTCGTATTATGCGGTGACCGCAGTGCAAACCCGGTCATCAATACAGGCACCTTATATCATTAATAATGGAAATGTTAAGTACACTCGATCTCTCAAGAGCCGGAGAGCTTACGATTGCTAAAGCAGGATGGGTGAACCCGGTTTTTACATTGAGTGATAATATGCGTACGTATGGCAGGCTTAGCTATGGCTGGGATTGGCGGCGGACCGGGAAGCTGGAATCAGCAAAGCAAACCTGGCTGATCAGGCCGCAGAGACTATTCAGGCGGAGCATTATTGTGGATGATCCGCAAACGGGGCAAACCATCAGGATCACCAGGAGAAATATCTGGAAAAACATTGCCGAGGCGGAGTTTCCTGACGGACAAACCATCGACTTTAAGCGCAACGGAGTATTCTCGAAAACTCACACCTGGCGCATAGGAGAATATAATAATATCCTGGATATAGAAAGCCGGCTGCGTAGCTATAAGCAGCCGTTCAGGATCATACCGGGTGCGGGATCTTCGGGTAACAATATCGATCTGATTTTACTGGCATTTATAGGCGTGCACCTGATATTGTTGCAAAGGTCGCACGCAGTTGCAAGTTGATATGGCAGAAAAGAAAGCATTTATATTAAGGATAAATCCGGAAGTATTAAAAGAGCTGGAAGTTTGGGCCTCTGATGAGTTCAGGAGCACCAACGGCCAGATCGAATACCTGCTGCAACAGGCCGTAAATGCCCGGAAAAATAACCGGAAGAAAAATCCGGGGAGAACTGATATGAAATAAAACGATGTAACAGGCAAATTAAAAACAAACGCCCCGGTAACCGGGGCGTTTGTTTCAGGCTTCAAACTTATAGCCAACTCCTTTTACAGTGGAGACAATATCATCCCCCAGCTTCTCCCGGAGTTTACGAATGTGAACATCGATGGTACGGTTAGTTACCACTACCGAATCTTCCCAAATATTTTTTAATATCACCTCGCGGGTATACACTTTACCGGGCTTGGAGGCCAGCAGGTACAGCAATTCGAATTCTTTTTTCGCCAGTACGATCTTTTCACCTTTCTGGAAAACAAGATAGGCTTCGCGGTCAATCGTAAGGCCGCCTACCTCAAGTTTATTATCGGTCACTTCTTCGGCAGGTGAATTACGGCGGAGTATGGCATTGATGCGGCTCACCAAAGCGCGCGGCTTGATAGGCTTGGCTATGTAATCATCCGCGCCTACGTTGAAACCGGCTATTTC
>DASZWG010000416.1:0-8950 GCA_035546675.1 Mucilaginibacter sp.
TTCAACCAGTTGACGGGTAAACAGCTTTATATCAGTTTTGCCGATCCTTATTTCTGGCTGGCTATTTTAGGTTTCATTTTGTTTACCGGGCTGCTTGCAGGCAGTTACCCGGCACTCTTCCTTTCGCGCTTCAGGCCGGTAAGAGTACTGAAGGGGCGTTTTAGTTCAGCCAGGGCTGCCTTTAACCCGCGCAAGGTCCTGGTCGTACTGCAATTCTCGGTAGCGGTAGTGCTGGTGGTATCTACCGTGGTCATTTACCGCCAGATCAGGTTTGCACAGAACAGGGATATTGGTTATCATATCGATCACTTGGTTGAAGTACCGATCGAAGGCGATATCCTGAAAAATTACCGGGTGATCAAAAATGACCTGCTGGCCTCGGGCGCTGCTACGGCTATGTGCAAAACGAGTTTCACGGTGACGCTCAATGGTTCCACCTCCTCAGGTTTTACAAGCGACGGAACTACTAAAGACCAGCAAAACATCACCTTTTCGAGGTTTGGCACATCGGGTGATTTCATCAAAACGATGGGATTAAAGCTGACGGGCGGCAGGGACATAGATTTTAATGCTTATCCTTCCGACAGTACGGCATGCCTGATCAACGAAACCGCCGTGAAGGCAATGGGTTTGAAGGATCCGGTCAATGATTTTATCAAAGCCGGAACGCAATCCTTCCGCATCGTTGGTGTTTTTAAGGATTTTATTAACGGATCCCCTTATGCAAGTACGGACCCGATGATCGTTTTTGCATCCCAAACCTGGGCCTATAACACGGTGATACGTCTTAACGGGCCCAATGGCATGGGAAAGGACCTGGACCTGGCGCAAAAGATATTTAAGAAATATAACCCTGCTTATCCGTTCACTTACCACTTTGTTGACCGGGAGTACCAGCAGAAATTTAACGATCAGCAGCAGACCGGGCAGTTGGCCGGAATATTCGCCTGCCTTACCATTTTCATTTCCTGTCTTGGCTTGTTTGGTCTGGCTTCATACATGGCCGAGAACCGCGCCAAGGAGATCGGCATACGCAAAGTGCTTGGCGCCAGCGTTACCGGCATTACCCGTATGCTCACCCGCGATTTTGTCAGCTTAGTGCTCATTGCGATCGTCATTGCCGTGCCGGTTTCGTGGTGGGCCATGCACAAGTGGCTGCAGGATTTTACTTATCGCATCAATATCGGCTGGCTTACCTTTGTTATTGCGGGCGCCTCGGCCATCATGATCGCCGTATTGACGGTCGGCTTCCAGTCGGTAAAAGCGGCGCTGGCTAACCCGGTCGATAGTATCCGGTCGGAGTAAAGCCCATTTCTTATGCCATTGATGATGCAGGCTCTCGGGCTTGCATTTTTTGTTTGAATAAAATCCCCGTTACACCATAGCCGATTTGTTTGCATTTGATTAGATTTGGTTTGATATAAACCCAAAGTAACATTCCATGAAGTTCACTTCTGTATTATCCGCCCTGCTGCTGGCGCCGGTAATTTGCTGTGCCCAGGTAAAAGCTGACCACCTGCTTTGCGAGAACCGTACCAACCCGCTCGGTTTGGACGTATTGCAGCCGCGATTTTCATGGCAGCTCAACTCGGATAGGCGAAACGAAATGCAGGTATCTTACCGAATCGAAGTGAGCGAAAACCCCGGCTTCCACGGTCATGTTTGGGATTCGGGGAAGGTGGGATCTGACTCATCGGTCATGGTTGCTTACAAAGGCAAACCGCTGCATTCGGGTGCGCGGTATTACTGGCGCGTTCGGGTTTGGGATAACCACGGGGTTGCGTCGGGCTGGAGCGAACCCGCCTGGTGGCAAACCGCACTGCTCAATACTTCCGACTGGAAAGCGCAATGGATCACGCCCGGCTATGCGGAAGATACGGTCAACCGGCCGAGCCCGCTGTTTCGCAAGGAATTTGATATTCATAAAAAGATACGGTCGGCGGTGGCCTATATCACCTCGCACGGCATGTACGAGGCGCATATCAATGGCCGGCGTGTGGGCGATGCCTATCTTACGCCCGGCTGGACAAGCTATCACACCCGGCTGGAATACCAGACCTACGATGTGACCGATATGCTGAAAGAAGGCAGAAACGCCGTAGGGGCCATGCTGGGCAACGGCTGGTACCGCGGCATTATCGGGTACAGCAATAAGCGAAACGTGTACGGAAAGGATATCGCGCTGCTGATGCAGATCGTCATCACCTATGAGGATGGCACAAAGGGAATTATTGTTTCTGATGATAGCTGGAAATCATCTACCGGGGAAGTACGGTACGAAGAGATCTACAACGGCGAGACCATTGATCACAACAAGGAACAAACGGGATGGACAGCGCCGGGTTTTAACGATGCCGGGTGGAGCGGTGTGAAAATGGAGGATTATCCCAAAAATGTATTAATTGCTACCTATAACGAACCGATCAGGAAGCACGAGACCTTTAAACCGGTCCGGATATTCAAAACGCCTAAAGGTGAACATGTGATCGATTTCGGACAAAACCTGGTAGGTTGGGTAGTGCTGAAAGTGAAGGGCAAGCCCGGCGATACGATCATCGTTTCACATGCCGAGGTGCTGGATAAAGAAGGCAATTTTTATACAGCTAACCTTCGTGCGGCAAAGGCGCAGGACATTTATATCATGAAAGGGGATGGGGAGGAGACCTTCGAACCGCATTTTACCTTTCACGGGTTTAGGTACATTCGCATACAGGGTTACCCCGGCGACGAGATAGCCGATGACGATGTAACCGCGGTGGCCCTGTATTCGGATATGAAACCAACCGGGACATTTACCACTTCCAATCCGCTTATCAACCAGTTACAGCATAATATCCAATGGGGGCAAAAGGGCAATTTCCTCGATGTGCCGACAGACTGTCCCCAGCGGGACGAACGCCTCGGCTGGACGGGCGATGCGCAGGTGTTTTCGCGCACGGCGACATTTAATATGAACGTGAATGACTTTTTCGCCAAATGGATGAAAGATGTTGCTGCCGACCAGGCCCCCAGCGGTGCGGTACCGTTTGTGGTGCCCAATTGCCTGGGCTTTACTGTTCCGAGCACGGGCTGGGCCGATGTATCGACCGTTGTGCCCTGGAATATGTACCTGGCTTACGGCGATAAGCGTATCCTCGCCACGCAGTATCCCAGCATGAAGGCATGGGTGGATTATATGCAGCACCAAAGCAAAAATGACCTGTGGAATACAGGCTTTCATTTTGGCGACTGGCTTTTTTACAGCGTCGACGATGATACCGACGGCACATCGGCCATAACCGATAAATATTATATAGCGCAATGCTTTTATGCTTATTCCACGCAACTGCTGATCAATGCGGCAAATGTACTGGGTAAGCAGGAGGATGTTGATTACTACACGGCCTTGCTTAAGCGCATCAAGGCTGCCTTTATGAAAGAATACGTGACGCCGAACGGCCGTGCGGTATCCGGCACCCAAACGGCTTACACTCTTGCACTTAATTTCGATATGCTACCCGATTCGCTGCGCGCACAGGCCGCCCGCCGTTTGGTGGATAATATCCATGCTTATCACAACCACCTTACAACGGGTTTCCTCGGTACGCCGTACCTGTGCCATGTGCTGACGCGTTTCGGTTACAATAATGTCGCTTATCGCCTGTTATTGCAGGATACCTATCCTTCATGGCTTTATCCGGTAAAAATGGGCGCTACCACCATCTGGGAACGCTGGGACGGCATTAAGCCGGACAGGACCTTCGAGACGCCCAGTATGAACTCGTTCAACCACTATTCGTACGGTGCTATTGGCGACTGGATGTACCGCGTAATGGCGGGACTGGATACCTACAGCGATGAGCCCGGTTATAAGCACATCCGCATTATGCCGCACCCGGGCGGGGGATTTACGAACGTTTCAGCCAGTCTCGATACCTATTACGGGAAAGCCAGCTCGGCATGGGAAGTAAAGGATGGCAAAACATACTACAATATCGATATCCCCGCCAATACGAAGGCGGACATTTACCTTCCGGCGTCGGCGGCAAATGATATCACCGAAAATGGCCAGGCCTTATCCCTGGATAAAGATATCACCGTGGGTCCGGCGGACAGCGGCTATGTACAGATCCATGCCGGATCAGGTTCTTATCATTTTGCAGTAAATAACCCTGCTGAAACAACGGAGATAAAAGGTAGCAAATAGGTCTGAAACACAAAGGGCACCCTTCTTTCGTCGGATGCCCTGCCTAACTATACAACTACTCACATTAACGCTAAATGCTTTGTCCCCCCACTTAAAGAAAGACTTAGGAAGCCGTAAGGCTTCCTAAGTCGAGGCAGAAATTTGGGGCGATATTAAAGATCGTTTTTTGCCGTCATGGCATGTTTTTCATTTATCAGGTTTTTGTTAATGTCTTGTCGGGTCGTACGGGAATGCATCTACGCTGTCCGGGTACCCGTCGCCGTCCGAATCCTGCTCACCGTCACCTTTATATAAAAGCTGGAAGTCGATGGCCAGGAAGGTATTTAGCACCTCGTTATTAAAATCGGCTGTAGGTGCGGCTGTCGTGATGATATTCACCTGTTCGGCCCCGAGGCCCGATTCCGTTGTGATCGTTACCTCGAGCGCCGCGGTAAAATTGTCAAAAGTGATCAGCACCGAAGCAATATTGGACGATATGCCCGTTGCGCGCGGAAGCGAGGTTTGCTGCGAACAAAGCGTGGATATATTCCCTGTACTTTTCAGGAAGGCCTGTAGACTGGTCACCTCGCTGTTGAGCACCTGTATAGGTGTTGTACTGCCTGAATAGAAGAGACTGGTATAGCGCCAGATGGCCTTGTTGTCATTCCTGATCAGGTTTACACCCACAAAACCCGAGTTGGGGTCTGTTTGCGGCGTGTAGCCGGCCGGGTAAATGAATGTGAGCAGCGGGAACGAAGGATGGATATAAGTTCCGCCGATACTTTTCACAGTTGGCACCCCACCGGGAATATCCGTGCGCGGTATACCGTTCAGCAGGTCCCAGTAAATAGCCGCGACACCGGTCACATCGTTACAGATATGCGATGTGGCGTTTTTAGCTTCGTTAACATTGTTATTATTATTGTTCTTTTTGCATTCGCTCAACGGTAAAATGCATAAGGTTACGGCGACCAGGAAAAATCCGGATCGGCGCAAGCTTTTGAACGTTTTGATGTCTTTATGCATTTTAAATCAATTTTTCTATACCTCTGCCGATAGATATCCCCGGTTCCCTGGAGATATTTATCATGTTATAAAAGATTGACAGACGCCGGGTTATTCCCCGGCCTGTTATCACGGGCAGGATGTAACTGATCTTATCAGAACACACCCTAATTTACCCCGGCCTGCGACGGAAATCAATACTCCATTTGGATAGTTTTGACTGGTTAGTTGCTTATATATCATTAACTTTATTTGTATCCCCTAAGGGATCACCCTGATCTATGCACCGGTTGAAGCGCTTGCTGATGCTATACTTTGTGTCCGTTCTGCACCTTGTAGCCCGGGCGCAGGGCGATAGCATTGTCTTGTATAAGAAATGCCCGGTCAATACGATCAATTATGAGCAGGGATTATCCTACAACCAAACCACCTGCATCATTACCGACCGTTTGGGATTTACCTGGGTAAGCACGGCCATAGGGCTGCAACGGTATAACGGGTACGACCTTGAAGATATCAACCCCGTCATCGGGCACGATACGATCAGGATACATTCAAGGGTATACCTGTATGCATTGCGAAACGGCCGTCTTTGGATCAGCTATAAAAATGGGACACTTGAATATGACCCTGCTGCCAATGCTTTCCAAAGGATAATTACGCAGGACTGCCCGGCCGATATGCCCTTTGGTATCATCCCCGTAATGGAGAATGCCGAAGGCGTATGGTGTATCCTTGACAATAAAGGTATTGTGATCTACAATGCGTCGGGAAAACTGAAGAGGGTACTTAACAGTCCCGCACCCGGCCTGATGAATAACCTGATCAGAGCTGACGAACCGACGCGGACAAACCTGGCTTGCAACGGCCGTTTTATTTTTATCCGTACCAGCAAACGGAGCCTGTTAAAGATCGATGCATTTGCACACACTTTTTCAACGATCAATAGCGCCGACGGCGAAGTGTTGGGCGTTAGCTGTAGCCGCGATTATTTATATATCGCCACTACAGGCAGCGTGTCGCGTTACCGCATTTCGGATAATAAACTGCTGAACAGTTACCCGTTTGGCCGGATCACCGATCAGCCGGTGGCGGCAAGTTGCGTGGATGCAGTTTCGGATGGTCGGGTTATAGTCAGCGTCAATAACCAATTGCTCGAATTTGACGGGGGCCTGGATCATTTTAAAACATTTGTCACCCTCGGCAGGCTGCCCGTGGTACCGACCGGGCAGATATACAATATTTACCACGATACATTCGAAAGGATATGGATTCTCACCAACGACGATATCAAGCGTATCCAGGACCGGGAAATACCGTTTGCCTATTTCAGCTACCCATCAGCGCCTAATAATTTTGTGCGTTGTCTTTATTTCGACAGGCAAACACACCGTCTGCTGGCCGGATGTTTCAATGGCGGGCTGCAATTGTACGATGCCACTGGCAATCCGTTATGGAACGCACCGCTGGTCACGCCCGAGGTTAAGGATATAGTAGGTATAGAGAAACTTACCCCGGATAATTACCTCGTCATTACCTGGAGCAGGGGCTGGTATACATTACATCTTACGGAAAAGAAATTAGAGAAGTTTGACTTTACTGCGGGTGAGCAATTCCGCGATCTGCTTTACGATAATTCATTTTCGAGCAACCTGCAGCGCTTAGATGACAGCACGATCCTGATCGCCGGCTCAGCCAATGTGTTCCGCTGTATGTTTCGCAAGGGCAGCCTGTCCTCTGTGCGGCCCATGTTGCCCTTTTTTAAAGGACAGTCGGACAGGATCACCTGTTTCTGGTATTCGCCCGATCATACTTTGTGGGCCGGATCGTATAACGGAGTCATCTACAAGATGGCTGAAAACGGTAAGGTACAACTGATCCGCCTGCCGGATAACCCAGGTGTGCGGTGCTTCGGCCAGGATGCAAATGGTCATGTATGGATAGGTTCGATAGCCGGTTTATTTGTATACGACACGGCCGGCAAGCTGATCAAAAGCTTTTTCAGAAATTCGGGCTTGCTGAATGATTGTATTTACAGCCTGCTGCCATCGCCATCCGGATCATCGGTTTTTGCAAGCAGTAACATGGGCCTGTCGGATGTTTCGCTGGGTGGCAGTATCAAAAATTACACGAAGGAAATGGGCCTGCAGGGTAACGAGTTTAATACAGGCGCCGCTTTAGAAGGGCCCGGCGGCCGCTTCTATTTCGGCGGGGTGAACGGCATCACCGCTTTTTATCCTTCGGCTATAGGCGATCGCCGCAATAAGCCTGTGCTGAATATTGCCCGGCTGATGGTGAACGGTTCAAGTTACAACTCCTCGGCCGGTACATGGGAGGGCAGAGCTATTAACCTTGGGCATGATCAGAATAACCTCCAGGTCGATTTTGCGGCAATGGGTATCCTGAATGCCGATAAATACCTGTATAGATATCGCCTTAACGGTTTTGAGCATAACTGGCGAAGCACACACCAACCTATCGGCATCCGCTATATTCTTGAGCCTGGTACTTATACGCTCGAAATGGTTTGCAGCGATGTGCTTTCGGGCAATTCCGCGGTTCGACGGCTTACCATTGTCATTTACCCGCCCTGGTGGCTCACCTGGTGGTTTATAACTATCGTTGGTTTGCTGGCCGTAGCGGCCCTGTCGCTGGTAGTTACATTTTACCATAAAAGAAAATACGCTAAAAAATTGCAGGCACTCGCACTTAAGCAGCAGTTGCAAAATGAACGCGAAAGGTTGAGCCGCGACCTGCATGATAATCTGGGTGTGCAGGCTAACGCCATTTTTTATGGTACGGAGTTGCTGATGAAGCACAAAGGCCACAAGGAAGACCTGGTGGATCATTTGCACGATACTGCAAAAGATATGCTGCTGGTACTGCGTGAGACCCTGTGGGCCATGAAAGCGACACAGGTAGATGCGACCGACCTGTGGATGCGCATCGTCAATTTTACGCGAAACCTGGGTACATATTATCCAGGTGTGAAGATCAGTGTATCGGGTAAACCGTCCGACCTGACGATGGGGGCTTCCGTGGCTCTAAATATCGTGCTGATCGTACAGGAAGCGATTAACAACGCGGTAAGGCATGCCAATGCTTCTGAGATCGTCATCGGCAGCAGGCAGGAGCATGGAATGTGGCGTATAGAGATATCCGATAACGGGAAAGGCTTTGACCAGGAAGCGGTGAAGGAACGGACAGAAAGTTACGGCTTGCACAATATGGCCAGCCGGGCTGAGGAATCGGGGCTGCAATTCGGCCTTGATACCGCACCGGGCAAAGGGACGCGGGTTTCTTTAGCAGTAAATTAAGTATATTGAACATAGATAACGATTGTTTATGATCAGGGTCGCTATTGTTGATGATAAAAAGAGCAACCGTCTTATCCTGGCCGATAAGCTAAAGAATGCCGGATTGTTTGAAATCGTATTCGAAGCATCCAACGGCATGCAATTCCTGGAGAAGATGGCGGCTATGGTTCCGGAAAATCGTCCCGGGATCGCCATTATCGACCTGGCTATGCCCGTAATGGACGGGATCGTAACCATAGCTACCGCATCAACGCTTTATCCTGGCGTGAAATATGTAGTGCTGACTATATTCGACGATGATGATAAGATATTCAGGGCCATCAAGGCCGGAGCATGCGGTTACCTGTTAAAGGAGGAAAGCAGCGGGGTGATCGCCGGTATGCTGGCTAACTTATCCCAAAACGGCGCCGGGCCGATATCGCCTAGTATTGCTTATAAGATATTGCAGTTTGTACAGCATGAT
>DASZWG010000417.1:0-3049 GCA_035546675.1 Mucilaginibacter sp.
TAATATCCTATCCAGTGCAGTAACCTGCGCCCTTTCCTGGGTGTACAAAGCCTTGTACACATGTGTTTTGGAAGTGGTATCGCGCTCCACCAGACCCTTTTCGTCCATGATCTGCATCAGCTTCAGCGTAGTGGTGTAACCGGCTGCCTTGCTCTTGGCTAATTCTTCATGCACTTCGCGTACGGTTGCGCTGCCCATCCTCCACAGCACCTGCAGGATCTCTAATTCGCTTTCTGTCGGTTTCGCTTCCATGTTCATTTTTTCTTATTTACGAATAGCTTCGTACAAATATCTACGACAATTTTCGTAAATGCAAATATTTTTTAAATTATTTACGATTTGTTTCGTAGATAAAAGACGCGGGAAATTTGGAAGTGTTACAGGTTTTGTGAAAAAAGTTGATTATTGGTTCCGAAAAGAGAAGATATGGGGTTAACTTCTACAACCAATGCAACTAATACTAATTCTTCCCGATGGCCTGGTATTTATTCCCGTTGGATGGATCGGCCTGCGACAGGATATTCATAGCATCGGTTCGTTCGCGGTTATCACCTTTGCTGAAAATGGCGGTTAGTTCGTCGCTTTTGGCGGTAAAAAATACCAGCGGCAGCATGGCGCCCAGCCTTGTACGGTCGACTTGCGACAGGATCGGCAGGAAACTTGAAATGTTCTTACGCGCACGGGCAGCGTCATCAGCCATCAGGTCGAGGCCGTTGCGGTGGTAATCGTATATGAAATTACGAAGGGGCAGATAGGCTTTGTCGTTCAGGTTCTCGGCCAGCCAGTAACGGTTGGTGTTTCCGTCAAATGCTTTCCAGCCTTTGTACGAGCCGCCGGCCTGGGCATTGTTCACTACCGTTTGCGCCGCCTGGAAATAAGGGGTACCACCCAGCCTCGAAAAGCTGTCGTAGTCCATGCCTATAATGACGTACGCGTAAAAAGCCATCACCGAGGCCAGGTTGCTGGTAAAGGTTTGATCGGTATAATCAAGTGTTTCCCCTTCCGAATAGGTAAAATCAAAATCCTTGTCATTGACATTCAGCATAGGGGTTGAATAGGAAGAATTATAAACCGGCCGCGAGGACTGCACCTGTAATTCGCCGCTAAAGTTACTGCTGCCGTCCCAACTGGTCAGGTTGAGCACAAAGCTGCAATCGATCCGCTCATTGGGTAATATCACATCGGCGCACCATTTACGCCCGTTCAGGAAATCCTTCATCGCTGTTTCGAGCGACTGGAAAATGTGGCGGTTGCTGGTTTGTATCTTACCCGAAATGACCTTTACCTGGGCATTCAGGTCCTGCGCCGAGGCCGAATAGCCCAGACAGACCAATAGGATATACAGGCTAAGCTTTTTCATGGATCATCTGAACAACCTTATTGCAAATATCGGCAGCAACTTCGTCTTTACTCTTCAGTTCAAACGTCGTTTTTTGCAGGTTATGGTCTATAATAGTTATTTTATTGGTATCAGTACTAAATCCCGCACCTTTATCATTCAGCGAGTTTAGTACGATGAAATCAAGGTTTTTAGACCGGAGCTTATCGATGGCATTTTGCTCCTCGTTAGCCGTTTCGAGCGCAAAGCCTGCCAGTATTTGCCCTTTCTTCTTTTGTTCGCCCAGTGTTTTCAGAATATCGGTCGTTTTTTTTAGTGTGATGTTCAGATCCTGCTCCTGTTTCTTTATTTTTTGGGCTGATACCGAAGCCGGGGCAAAATCGGCCACAGCCGCACACATGATGCAGGCTTTGGCTTTTGGATAGTATTGAAGGCAGGCATCCAGCATCTGGGCCGCCGAAGTTACATCGATGCGTTTAATGCTTTTGTGTTTTACCGATAAAGATACCGGTCCGGCGATCAGGGTCACATCCGCGCCGAGCGCAGCCAGTTGGTCCGCTATCGCAAACCCCATTTTGCCCGATGAATGATTGCCGATAAACCGCACCGGGTCTATCGCCTCATAGGTAGGTCCCGCAGTCACTATAATATTTTGATCCGCCAGCGGCAGTTTCTTTTTGATCTCGGCTTCAATAAAAGCGACGATCTCTTCGGGCTCAGCCATCCGCCCTTCGCCAAAGAGTCCGCTGGCCAGTTCACCCGTTCCCGGCGGCACCAGTATATTACCGTAACTTTGCAGTTTTTTGATATTATCCCGGGTGGCCTCGTGCTTCCACATGTCCAGGTCCATTGCAGGGGCAAAGTACACCGGGCATTTGGCCGAAAGATAAACGGCAGTAAGCAAATTGTCGGTTAAACCGCTGGCCATCTTGGCCAGGGTATTGGCGCTTACCGGGGCGATAATGAACAGGTCGGCCCAAAGGCCCAGCTCAACATGGTTATTCCATTCGCCGGTATCGGGAGCAAAATAATCGACAAGCACAGGTTTTTTGGAAAGCGTCGAAAGGGTAAGCGGCGTAATAAAGTTGGTGGCATCGGGCGTCATCACCACTTGTACTTCGGCCCCGGCCTTTACCAACAGGCGCACAAGCAAGGCTGATTTATAAGCGGCAATACTGCCGCACACACCTAAAATGATCTTTTTATCCTGAAGCATAGCCCTGCACCTCCTAAATGAGGAGTTGTTTTTTGCCACTAAAAGTAACAAAAAAACTCCCTTTAAGGGAGTCTAGTAAATTTTAATTACCCCCTTCAGGGGGCCAGGGGTTGTTATTCCTTGGTCGGATTACGATAGTAGATTTTATCTTCCAGGAACTCCTGAACGGCTACCAGCGAGGGTTTGGGCATTCTTTCATAATGCTTGGATATCTCGATCTGCTCGCGGTTTTCAAATACTTCCTCCAGGTTATCGTTCGAAGATGCAAATTCAGAAAGCTTCTGGTGCAATTCTTCCTTTACATTGTTCGATATCTGGTTGGCCCTTTTTGCCATGATCACGATGGATTCGTAAATATTGTCGGTTTTTACATCCAGCTCGCGCAGGTCTCGGGTTACGGTGCTGCTCGGAACAGCATTTTTATTTGCAATGTTACTCATATTAATTTTTTATTGGGTTATGATCCTGTTATTCTGTGGGTAATGCACCTCTCC
>DASZWG010000418.1:0-7151 GCA_035546675.1 Mucilaginibacter sp.
ACCAGTCAACTTTCGGGTTTGTGCCGCTCTTTGTCATAGTATCTGTTCCTTTCTGATTTCGTACCGCAGTTCTACCATCCCGTTTTTATAAGCCGTTACATCCTTTAGATGCAAACCCTGCTCTTTATTTTGATGATCGAAAAGCGGTATTCCTTCACCTAATATAACAGGCATAACCGACAATCTGATTTCGTCTGCCAATTTTAAATTGATAAAATCCCTCGCAACGGCAGCGCCGCCTGCAACCCAAACGTGTTTATAGTTCGGTTTTAGCCGCTCGTTAACAATGGTTTCCAGGTCGCCTGAGCATATTTCAATATTTGGCCTCTCAACAGGCAGTTCCCGGCTGCTGAGTACAATTACCGGTTGATCACCGTAAGCCCAACCGTACGATGCAGAAAGTTCCAGGGCGTGCTCGTATGTTCGTGAGCCCATCACATAGCAATCGATCGTCTTCAAAAATTCAGCTGCGTCCTGTTCGCTGATCGTAGTTCCTTTTTCGTAACGATCGGATGTCTCAAACCATGCCACACTGTTGTCTTTTTTAGCGATCATGCCATTAAGACTTGAAACCAGGTGTACCGTTATTTTAAATGCGTCTGCCGACATATTTACATTATTGGTAAATATACAACCTTGCTTATAGATTGGCCCCAGCGATTTTTCTGTTCGCTGGTCTCAAATACCATGATAGTGCCGCAAAAACAGCCAGCACAAACGGGGCGATAATTTGCGGATGGATATCATGACTTGCGATATGCGAGATCACGGCGCCGGTCATCGCAAAAAATATACCCGCGTAGGCCCATTCCTTCAGCAATTTGAAGCCGGGGACCAGTATGGCTATTACGCCGAGCATCTTCCAGATGCCGATCAGCGAAATAAAGTAAACCGGGTAACCTAACGGCTTAAAACCCTTTATTACACCCGGCAACTGCAGCGACTGGAAAAGGCCACCGAAGAATATGCAAAAGCATAGCAGCGCGGTGATTATCCAGTACCAAATTAACTTTCTCTTTTCCATCACTGCCACTGTTTAACGATATTGAACATCCAGCTTATGCCGAAACGGTCCTTGCAGGTACCCCAGTATCCCCAGAATTCTTCATGCGGGGCCACTCCTTCCGGGCCGCCTTCCGATAATCCCTGGTACAGCCTGTCAGCCTCCTCGTGTGTATCGGGACTCAAAACGAGCGTGAAATTATTCCCCACTGTTAATTTTTGCCCCAGGCTTTCCAGCATATCGTTCCCCATGATCTGTATACCGCCCATAATTGGTAATGCCACATGGGCCACCTTGTTCAGATCGGCTTCGGATAGTTCGGCGCCCTTCGGCGGATTGTCTTTGTACCGTACCATCGGTCCGGCAAATTCTGACCCGAAAACTTTCCTGTAATGGTTGAATGCTTCCTCTGCATTGCCATTAAAATTCAAATAAACTGCTACTTGTGCCATTGTTTTATGGATTTAATGTGTGCTATTTTAGTTTCTTCATCACTTCCTCCAGGCGGTTATGCGCCCAGTTGATGCCTTGTGTAAAGGGCAGCATCAACACCTGGTCGCGCTGTGCGACCGACTCATAGATCACATGCATATTGATCTTACTCTTGCCGTCAGCAAGAGGCTCAAACTCCGTTATCTCGAGCTGAACGCCGAAAGGTGTATTGTACATCTCGAATGTCCGGGTGATCTTCCGGTTCGGGATAAATTCGTGGATCACCCCATCAGCTTCAAAAACGATGTTCCCTTTATCGTCCTTTTTTTCAAAATGCCAGTTGCCGTACTTTTTGGCCTCATAATTCAGTACCTTATTTCCCATCCATTGCTCGATGAATTCGGGCTCTGTCAGGCCTTTGAAAAGCAATTCTACAGGCAGGTCAAACTCCCTGGTAATAATGATGTCGTGCTTGCCGTCTTCGGCGCTGATCTTCGTTTTCAGTTCCATAGTATTTTTTTAATGACACGAATGCTCACGAATTTTTTCCAATTACACGAATTGATTCCCCTTGTTTCAATTCGTGTAGTTCGTTTTAATTGGTGAAGATTTGTGTCAATTCTTTGATTTGTAATTTTTCATGATCTCTTCCAGTTTGTTAAAGCGGTCGTCCCACATTTTGCGGAAAGGCTCGATAAAGTCTGCTATCGCTTTCATCTTCTGAGGATTTAAGTGGTAATACATTTCCCTGCCGTTTTGCTCCTGCTTCAGCAATTCACATTCAGTCAGTATTTGCAGATGCTTTGAAACCGTCGGTCTGGCGGTATCGAAATTTGCCGCTATTGCCCCTGCCGTCAGCGCCTGCGAGGCCACCAGGAGCAGTATCGCCCTCCTTGTGGGGTCGGCTATGGCCTGGAATACGTCACGTCTTAAGTTCATTATGTAGCTATTTGACTACAAATATATATGTAGTTATTTAACTACGCAAAGTTTTTTGAAAATATTTTCATATGCTTTTAAGATGCCTTACTTTTTGTTAACGAATGTTAACAGATTCATGCAATACCCTATAACCGGTCTAACTTTAGGTTATCAAATAATCATGAGCCATGAAGATGAAATTGAAAACTGTTTTTATCTGTGTGATCGTAGCGCTTACTGGCATTGTAATGTTCCAGGTGTACTGGTGCATAAATGCGTACAAGGTCAATAAAAAGAACTTTGACGGCAATATTGACATCGCTATGCAAAAAGCAATGGATGATTGCAAAAAGGATTATTTTGATTCGATACGCGTTGTGCTGATAAGGCGGCTTAATGATACCGCGATTAAAATCAGGATCGATACCCTGCACGAGGCCGACACCATTCACAAGCAACTAATTATACATATTGCTGCCCGGCATATGGACAATTCCCCTTTTTATACAACCAACCTTGTTTATAATTATTATGCCAATAAAATTGGGCGGCATCCTACAATTCCACAGGTACTCACCGAAATGTCTTTTTATCAGCCAAATTTGATGATGAAATTTAGCGTGACGCTTGGCGGGATGGACATTATGAACAACTACGCACAATTGACGGCATTTTTGGATGCGCATCCGAATGTACCGGGTGACAGTTTAATGGCTCATAACCAAATTATCACCGGTGGCGTATATGAATTACCGCCAAACTACAGGCAGGCTGATAGTTTAAAGCTGCATAATTACCTGGTTGGTGAATTGCACAAAATGGACATCTATTCACCCTTTGGATTCCATTTTTCGCTCAGATCAGATACATCGCACATCAGCAATGCACATTACAGCGAAACCAACGAATACGCATATGCTTATCACGGCTTCGTATTCCTGAAATTCACTAATCAGGAACCGCAATTCTATGTAAAAGCAGTATTCCGTAAGCCGCAATACGCCATCATCACAAACATGTTGTTTATCCTTGTGCTTTCGGTATTGCTGATCGCATTGGCTATTGGGGGTATCAATTATCTGATCAAGACTGTTCTGCTACAAAAGAAACTGGCGGAGATGAAGGATGATTTCATCAATAACATGACCCATGAACTAAAAACACCGATCGCTACGATGACAGTGGCTATTGAGGGGTTACAAAAATTTAACGCTCTGAATGATCCGGAAAAAACACAACGCTATCTGCAAACTTCGAGAAATGAACTAGCCCGCCTCTACGACCTGGTAAGTAAAGCGTTGAATGTTGCAGCATTTGAGAATAATGAGATCAAACTTTTGAAGGAAGAAACGGACATCGACGAAATGATCGGTAGTGTTATCGAATCCGAAAAACTCAAATCCGGAAAAAATATTAATATCATTTATCAAAACACTAGAAATATTGGTTCAGTAAAGGTTGACAAACTGCATTTCAGGAATGTAATCAGCAATCTTCTGGACAACGCTATCAAATATTCAAATGAACCCGTTCAAATAACTATAACAACTTCAAAAAATAGCGGCAATTTTATATTTTCCATCCGGGATAATGGCAAAGGCATCCCGCCAGCACACCTCGACCTTATATTTGACAAATTTCACCGCGTACCAGCAGGCGACGTCCATGATGTTAAAGGCACCGGACTGGGATTAAGCTATGTAAAATATATTGTTGAAGCACACGGCGGAACTATCAGCGTAAAAAGCGAAATTGACGCCGGAAGCGAATTTATTGTTTCAATTCCGATCAATTGATGGATAAAATACATGTTTTACTTGCTGAGGATGAAAAAGCGCTTGCACATATTGTGCGTGAGAGTCTGGAGGACCAGCATTTTGAGGTAACATTATGTTACGACGGACAACAGGCGCTGAATAATTACATACTGAAACGGCCTGATATTCTGATTATGGATGTAATGATGCCGCGCACAGACGGCTTTGAAACCGTAAAAAAAATACGCGAAAAGGATCAAACCATACCTATCATTTTTCTTACAGCCCGGTCGCAGCCTAAAGATGTTGTGGCCGGGTTTGAGTCTGGCGCTAACGATTATCTAAAAAAACCTTTCAGCGTTGAAGAGTTGATCGTGAGAATCAAAGTATTGTTAAATCCCAATCGTTTACTGGAACGTTCCAAACCCAACCGTAATGAAAGCTTTTCTATTGGCAGTTTCACTTTCAGGCCGGTAAAAAACCTAATTGAACGTGGTGTTGATAGCTGGCAGCTAACCTCAAGAGAGTGCGATATTTTAAAATTACTTTGCCAGAACGAGCACGAAACCATACAGCGCAAAACTATTCTTCAGAATATTTGGGGCGACGATAGTTTTTTCAACGCCCGTAGCCTGGATGTTTTTATCACCAAACTGCGCAAAAGACTTGAAGCCGATCCGAATGTCCAGATCATCAATGTCCGTGGTATCGGTTATAAGTTAGTTTGGTAAAGTAATTTTGTTGATTACTTTTTAACTTCTCAACACAGCATTATCCATAATTTTCGGATATTTAACCATCATGGTGGTATCCGAGAATGTATTGAAATGGGCACTGCGTTTTTATCCGCCATTATTCTTCCAGCGTATCTGGATAGTTAAAATTGAAAAAGGTTTCATGGGCGTTACGGTCAAGGTGAACAAAAGCCTGATCAACAATAATTACAACAAATCCATCTTCGGGGGTACTATTTTCGCCGCGGCCGATCCGTTTTACCCGCTGCTTTTTCACCAGTTGTTCACGCACAGGGGTTACCGGGTGCGCGTATGGCTTAAATCGGCACAGATCATCTACATGAAACCTGGCCGTACCGACCTCCGTTTTTCGATCAAAATTACAGAGAGCGATATTGAGGAGATAGAAACCATACTGGATACCATTGGCAAGTATACCCGGGCCTACCCTATCGAAATGCGCGATAAGGACGGGCGGCTTTGCGTATCCGTTTCGTGCCAGGTCTATATCCGCAAACTCGATACTTCAGAAGTTAATGACAGCGTATCCATTTGATGAAAAAAGTGATCATGAACGATAAGGCATTCCGCGACAAGGGCTATATTATATCGGAAGATAAAGCGCTGATCGACTTTGATGCGGTGTTTCATTACCTCGAACATGAGTCGTATTGGGCCAAAGGCGTCACCGCAGCGCGGCTAAAAAAAGCCATTGAGAACTCGATGTGCTTTGGCATTTACAAAGGCACTGAACAGGCCGGTTTTGCCCGTGTGGTGACCGATAAGGCCACTTTTGCGTATATTTGCGATGTATTTGTGCTGGAAGGGCACCGGCGGATGGGCTTGTCCAAATGGCTGATGCAGAGCATTGTTAACCATCCTGAATTGCAGGGCCTCAGGCGGTGGTCGCTGGCTACAGCCGATGCACACGGACTGTATGAACAGTTCGGGTTTGTTCCGCTGAGCAGGCCCGACCGATGGATGGAAATATTTAAACCCTACACCACATCATAACACCGGAGGAGAATTATGAATATCAAAAAGCTGATTTTTGAAGGGGAAGGCGTAACACTCGATTTCAAGAAGACCATTACCAGTTGCGAAAAGATAGCGCGTACAATGGCGGCTTTTGCCAATAACAAAGGCGGCAGGCTGCTTATCGGCGTAGCCGACGACGGGACCATAACGGGCGTTAAGTCAGAAGACGAGGAGCGCTATATGATCACCAGGGCGGCACAGCTTTTCATCAAACCGGCTATTGAGCCGCGCTTTGAGGAATATTATGTAGACGATAAGATGGTGCTGGTTGTGGATATTCCCGAAGGCGACATTAAACCGCATTATGCCCTGGCCGAAGATGGCAAATGGTGGGTTTATGTACGCGTGAAGGACAAAAGTGTGCTGGCCAGCAAGATCGTGGTGGACGTACTTGCCCATTCGGCCGATAAGGAAGGCGTGCTGATCGAGTACTCGGCCAAAGAAAAAGCCCTGCTGGAGTACCTCGAAAAAATGCAGCGGATCAGCATCGATGAATATTGCAAACTGCAAAACCTGAGCAGGCGAAATGCCCAGCGTATTATCGTCAATATGGTGCTCTCGGGCGTGATCAGGATACATACCACCGAGAAGGAAGAATATTATACCGCTGCCTGAACAAGCAAAAAGCTTAAAGCGAAAAGGCTTTTTAGCTTTGGGCTTTAAACTCCCTGAATGAAAACCCTGTACCGGAAATATAAACCCTATTACAGCGAAAGCCTGCGCCTGGCCATACCTGTAGTGATATCTCAGATCGGGTATACTTTAGTGCAGACTTCGGACAGCGTTGTCGTCGGGCATTTTGCCGGCACCATTCCGCTGGCTGCCGTAGCGCTGGTGAACAGCATTTTTGTGATCGCGATGGTAGTAGGCCTGGGGATCTCATACGGCATTACACCGCTCATTGCGCAGCACAATGGGCGTCACGAGCATGAAGAATGCGGCAGACTGCTATCCAACAGCTTATTGATCAACGCCATAACCGGGTTTGTTTTATTTATCCTGGTCAGCTTTGTGATGATGCTGTTCATCGGCCACCTCGACCAGGCGCCTGTTGTTGTGGCGCAAGCCCGCCCCTACCTGTTCCTGATGGGCTTGTCGCTCCTGCCGATGCTCATCTTCAATACTTTCAAGCAGTTTGCCGAGGGTCTTGGGTTTACCAAACAGGCCATGCTCATATCCATTTGGGGCAATATCCTGAATATCTGCCTCGGTATCATATTCGTTAAAGGGTTGTTCGGTATCCGGCCCATGGGTATCCGGGGTGTA
>DASZWG010000419.1:0-5204 GCA_035546675.1 Mucilaginibacter sp.
TAGGCCTGCTGTTCATTATTCACCGTATTGCCCGTCACTTCTACGTTCCACTTGGCGCGGTTCAGCGAGGCTTCATTAAAATCTTCAAAAAATACAGTGTCGGTCTTTTTTTGGGCATGGCACAGCGGAGAAACCAGCAGCGCGGCCACAGTCACAGATAAGAAAATTTTCATAATAGGTTATTTCTGGATATAAGTGTAGTAAACATAAATTTTCGAAAGGTAGGTTTTTATGGTCAAACTAACAGGAAAACCATCTTTATTATAAGTGTAGGTATATTTATCGGCATTTTTGATCAATACGTTATTAATGAACGTACTGGGGTTGGTAGTGTTGATGATATACATCACAAAATAGTTATTGGGCGCAGCCTGCGAAAGCGGGTTCTTCCCGGCGTCATACGAAAATGATATCTGGTCGTTCAGATGCGACGAACCGCTGCTGCTGATGGCCTGGCTGGTTGCAATATTCCCTTTCGAGTCGTAGGTGAAAACCTGGGAGCCGGAATGTTTGGTCGATATTTCGGTCACCTGGCGTGCATTATTAAAAGTCAGACTGGCGGTATCGGCTATGTGTGTGGGACCAAAAAAGTAGTAACCTGCATCGCCGCCATCGTAAAAGAAGTCAAATTCGATGATCAGTCCACCAGTGCTGTTGTACTTACGCGCTACAGATATCCGGTTTTGGCTGTCGTATACGATCGACATCGTTATCCTGCCTGTGCCGGAGCCATCGGTAATACCCGTGATCCGGTCTTTTTCATCATAGGAATAAGTTGTTGTATCGATCGGTATGCCGTCTTCACGATCGTCGGTCACCTGCTGTTTCAACAGATACACCTTCGTATTCTGGGAATCCTTTTTGCAACCCGCTGCAGCAAGGCATACAATGACCGCAATAAACGGGATGATCAATTTTTTGATTTGCATATAATTGGCTTTCAGCAGGAATCAAGTGAAAAGATACTAAATTTTCGGAAAACCAAAGCCTATTTTACTTTTTAATAATTTATCGTTTTATAAATTGCGTTTTTGACAGCATTATATGCACCGGAACTTTTTCCTTACAATATTCCTGGTCTGTACGGCGCTGAGTCTGCTGCTCGACTGGTACGTTTATAGCGGCCTGAGGACATTTACGGCCGACTGGCATTCGCAAAGATTGAGAAATGCCGTATGCCGGGGTTACCTGGTGTTATCTATCGGGTTGACCATTATGTTTGTCGCAGGCATAAGCAGTTTTAGTACGGCCCAGGGCATGCGGCCCTTTCATGAATGGGTCTTTAGCCTGTTTATTGCTGCACTGATCACTAAGATCATTTTTGCTCTCGTTCTTTTTATCGGTGATACCGGCCGGTTTTTGTACGGCATAATGGACAACCTGATTCATCACGGCAAAAGCGCGGGGAAATCGTTTTTCCCTGCCCGGCGGAAATTTATAAGCGAGATCGCTATCCTTACGGCATCGGTCCCTTTCACCTCATTTATGTACGGGATGCTGAAAGGTAAGTATGACTTCAAATTGCACCGGCAAACTTTTTATTTTGATGATCTGCCCGACGCGTTTGACAATTTTACCATCACACAGATATCCGACATTCATTCCGGTAGCTTTGACAATGAGAAAGCTGTTCTAAGAGGCGTTGAACTGGCTAAAGCACAAAAAAGCGATCTGTTTGTATTTACCGGCGACCTGGTGAACAATGTGGCCTGGGAGATTGAGCCCTATATCCAATATTTTGATCAGCTAAGGGCACCCTACGGCCAGTATTCTATTCTGGGTAATCATGATTATGGCGATTACATCCACTGGGACAGTATGGCAGCCAAGCAGGCAAATTTTGAAAAATTAATACTTCAGCACCAAAAGCTCGGCTACCGTTTACTGATGAATGAAAATGTGGAGATCGAAAAGGACGGGCAAAAGATCAGCCTGCTGGGTGTTCAGAACTGGGGCAGGGGATTTATACAATTGGGCGATCTGGATAAGGCTTTACAGGGTGTGGACAAGGAGGCCTTTAAGATACTGCTATCGCACGATCCGACACACTGGGAGGAAAAGGTACGTTATCATCCCGAAAAGGTACATCTTACCCTTTCCGGTCACACCCACGGTGCGCAGTTCGGCGTGGAAACCTCCGGTTTCCGCTGGAGCCCGGTACAATACCGTTACCTTGATTGGGCCGGACCGATGCAACAAAACGGGCGGCAGCTTTATGTCAACCGGGGCTTTGGCTTCCTGGCCTTTTCGGGCAGAGTAGGTATATGGCCCGAGATAACTGTAATTACACTAAAGAAAAGAAAAACGGGAAAAGGTGCCTAATACTTATTTAACAGTATATCTGTACACAGTCCGGCCAATATTCCCATCATCATTAATGCCCTCTATTATGATGCGATAGACGCCTTTTGTGTCATTATTAAAGTATTCAAGCGAAGCTTTGCCATCCTTGCCGGTCAATATGTTGGGATCCCAATATACCGTGTTTCGAGTATCCCTCACCTTATCGTTTTGACGGCGATATTTCGGTACATAGAAAGACCTGCTTTTATAGAATCCTAAATAGGGGATGGTAACGATCCCGCTGGGTTCGCGTTCAATGTAATCAGCACCTTCGCCTCCGCGCTTTGTGGTGATCACTAATGCTCCTCCCGCTGCACTAGAACCGTAAATGGCCAGGTATGTGCCGCTTCGAAGTACTTCAATACTGTATACATCTTTGGGGTTCAGTTCGTCCAGGTGGCTAGCATCCATTGTAATACCGTCTACAATCAACGTCATGGGTAATTGTCCGTTAAGCCGTCCTGTCATTCGCTCTGAATATGGAATACTCTTCCCTTCAATATCCGGTTTGCTGAATCTTACACCGAACAGCAAGCCATTCAAGCACTCAGATAACACAACGCAACCACTAAGCTGATTATACATCACTACCTGGTTTGCATGGCCCGGTCCGTTCAGGTTGGAAGAGTTTGAAAGATCGGGCTTCGGCGGTATTTTATGAGCTTTAACAACAACGGTTTTTAACAATTTCCCGTTTCGGTCGATATATTCCGTTTGTACTTTTTGATAAGCATCATATTGCTGCCTGTTCACCAAAGTATCAGTACCGTATGGATAATTTTCGGGTTCGATCGCCGGGTATTCAGGTAATTCGGGTACAATTTTCACATTGTCGCTGTTGTTTTGTTTTTTTGCTTTCAGCACCAGTGTGGCAGTATCGGCTATGACCAGCCCGGTGAAGCGGAAATCACCTGCTGTATCGGTAATGGTATCGCGTAAAATGCCGTCGCGTATATCCATCAGCGTTACTTTACCACCGGCTACAGCCTTTCCGCGCGGTGTTGTTAGCCTGCCGGCAATCTCGGGCGCTTTTTCGGGCAGGTATTTGAGCGGTTGCTGCGCTGTATCCAATATCCGCTTCCAGTCGTAACGGCGATAGCCTTGTGTCAGCATCAGCACATCAAGATCAGCATGGGTTTTGGTTGTTCTGTAAGCAAAATAATAACCCGGCTGCTCGATATATCCTTTCAGTTCCGGGGTTAGCAGCAAACCGGTTAATATCGTTTGTTCGGCATTACTGTCAGGCTTTACCAAACTTTCATTGATGACAGCGACTGAAAAAGTGCCGGGCGCTGTTTTGTTGCTGTCATCCGTTGTACTCAATTCAAATTTCATCTTTCCCTTTTCGTAATCGGATTTCAGAAACGGCTTCAGGTTAAGCCTTAATTCGCCATTGCCGTTATCGATAAAAGCGAGCCGCTCGGCTAACGGTTCCCCGCTTTGCGAAAAGAGTGTGAATTGAGCGATACCTTCCGGGAAGCGTTTTTTGGGTATGGAAGCAGTGTAAACGGTATGATCAAGACCGGCCTCTGTAGTGTAAAGGACTTTCCCATTACTTTGAGCAATGATCCCGAACCGCTTATCGTGATTGCTTTTGAGCGTTTTATCGTTTACCGCCACCCTGACGTAGATACTATCCTTATCCAGATCGTTAACTGCGAGTGTATAGCCTTCGGAGAGTGCGGCGGGCAGGTTTACGTTAAAAGACGTTTCGCCCGGAGCCAGCACCTGTGCATGGTATTTTTTGCCCGCCATGGGCACAAAAGCAAATACACCCATGCCGAGATGCTGTGTCGCAAAATCGGCGGCAATGTTGCCCGTATTATCTTTAATCACGCCTTTGATATCAACACCCAGTCCATTTGGCCCCACGGCCTTGACCGCTACGCGGCAGCGGACGCCGATAACCATCTGCCCTCCTTCGGGAAAGAATTGAACATCGGGGTGCTCCTTCGTAGAATGCTGAGCTATGACGGGAGGCGTACCACCGATTGTGATTCGCTGCTCATAAAAACTACCGGACCCGAAATTCCGCATCCAGCGGGTATAGGCTCGCAGGCGATAAACACCCGGTTTTAATGTACGCGCCAGCGGAATATCGCTCCAGGTGACACCCGAGGCTAAAGGTAATATCTGTCGTGTAACTACCGAATCAGCAGGGCTGATCAGCTCGGCATACAATACTTTGCTCAAGCCCGATAATTGATGATGCCGGCCTATCACCGTATAGGCCTTAAACCATATCGTATCGCCAAAACTATAATTGGGTTTGTCCAGATGCAGGTATACATGTTCATGTACTGGCTGGTTTGACAAAGAAGATGCAGCCCGCAATAGAAATGAACTGTCCGGCTGGGCATAGACGGTTTGATAAGCCAGGCTAAAGGTCAGAAACCAGATACATAAAGGGGGCTTCATGTTTATGCGGTTCAATAGCCTCTAACATAAAGATAACTTTTGAAAAATTGCAGCGGTTTTAATGGGAATATCGAATCCTGACGAATTGGTCGGAAAAGAAGAAAGTTTTTAATACCATAAATAGTTATACGGCCCGGTACGACTGATTTGACCGCATCACCAGGTTATTTGCTTTGCTTACCAGTTCATCTAAGCCGAAAGGTTTAATGATAATGTCGTCGCAGCCTAAAGACGTATAGTCGACATTTTTGTATAAATAAGCCGACGAAAGGATAACCGGCACATGACCGAAAAGCTGGTGCCATTTGATCTGTCTGCAAATATCTTCGCTGTTATGACCCGCCATTTTATAATCGAGTATAAACAGATCGGGCTGGAAAATCTTAGCTATTTCAATGATATTTTCGCTATCCGAGGTTACAAGCACCTGGAAGTTTTCGTAG
>DASZWG010000420.1:0-2941 GCA_035546675.1 Mucilaginibacter sp.
CGTAAAGGGCATGGCCATTTGTTCCAGGTTTGCGACGGTAACGCTCAGGCCCTGTTTAGGGTCGTTGTTCACATATTCGGCGCCGACCAGTTCGAGATCGAGTTTTAAGTTATTATAGAACCAGCCTTTCCAAAACCATCCGAGATCCTCGCCCGCACCGTTTTCCATGCAGCGGAAAAAGTCGTCAGGCTGCGGGTGCTTAAAGGCCCATTTGCTGATGTAATTCCTGAACGCATAATCAAAACGGTCGTGCCCCAATATCTGCTCGCGCAGCAGAACCAGGCCGAACGCCGGTTTGAAATATTCGATTGGGTGGCGGTATTTTTCGGGTACGGCGTCAGCGGTAGTCATAATGGTAGGTGCGTCGGGGTCAACCAGCGTGGCAATGATCTCATCCGCCGGGTTACCGCCGCCGGGCGCATATTCGCCGTCGCGTTTGGGTCCGTACTCCCCGTTATTAAACTCGTCGGCCGCGTATACGTCGATGAACGTATTGAAACCTTCATCCATAAAGGCATAACGTCTTTCGTCCGAACCGACGATCATCGGGAACCAGTTATGCCCGATCTCGTGCGCCGTTACCCAGTAAAGCTCTTTGGTTTTGTCGTTTATACCGTCAAACACAATACCGGGGTATTCCATGCCTCCCGCTATGCCGGCCTCATTAACTGCTACAGGGTAGGGGTATACGTACCATTGTTTTGAGAAATATTCGATGGATTTTTTCAGGTACTCGGTGGCCCTGCCCCAGCCGTCATTACCCGCGCTTTCGGCCGGATAAACCGACATGGCCAGTGATTTTTTTCCTTCGGGCAGGTTGACCCTGGCCGCATCCCATACATAGGCCTTCGAAGCGCCGAAAGCCACGTCGCGGGTATTGTTCATGTGGAAATGCCAGGTAAGCGTACCGCTGTGCACCGGACGTGTCGACGGATCGTTCACCTCGTTCACATCGCGTATCATGATGGTTTTATCGCTGTTCCGCGCTTCGGCAAGCCGGTTCATTTCCTTTTGCGTCAGCACTTCCTTCGGGTTCATCAGCTCACCTGATCCGGCCACGATCATATCCCAGGGAACGGTTATTTCATAATCGATATCGCCATATTCACAGTAAAATTCACCACTGCCTAAAAAAGGTAATGCATCCCAGCCATGCAGATCATCATACACACACATGCGGGGATACCACTGGGCTATCTCGTATATCTTACCGTTTTTGGTATCGGTATAGTCTGTTCTGCCGCCAAATGCGCCGGGAATGGTATAATGGTAGGTAATGTCGATCTTCATCGCCCCGCCGGATTGCAGTGGCTTGGCCAGCCGTATCTGCATACGGGTATCTGAGACAATGTAATCAGCGCCCTTTTTTACATCGCCGTAATTCAGCGAAACGTTTTCAAATTCATAACCTTTGGTATGGTTTGCAGCAGGTGGTTCCATCCCGGTCAGGAAGTTGGAACGCGCATCTTTTTTATAAGTATTCTGATCAAGTTGCAGCCACAGGAATTGCAGCGCATCGGGGCTGTTGTTGATATAAGTAATTTCTTCGGTAGCGCTCAGCGTCTTTGTCGCTGTATCGATGCTGGCTTTGATGTGGTAATTGGCCCGGTTCTGCCAGTATTTAGGTCCCGGTTCGCCGGTTGCGGCATGAACTTCATCACCATGTTCGGGGAAAAACATGGGCGAGAACAGGTCGGCAGGCTGGTAGTTGGACAGGATAGTATCCACGCTTTCGGCCCTGCGTTTTCTTTGGGCATAAACCGACGATGCAAAAAGAACGATAAGGCAGACCGGAATAAATTTAGTTTTCATAAAGACGCCGCAATAAGGGATGCAATATACAAAGGATGGCAATATTATTCGGGTTTGATTGATAAATGATACAAAGGTTTAAACTATTGCCATTTCATTAAGTAACAAAACATTTACAAAGACTTAAAAAGTTGTATTTTAGTTGAATGGAAACGGTTTCTGTCAGAGTTATACACCATTCATCGATGTAAGTTTAAATATCTTTTTTACTTTCGTGTACACCACCTATTCAGGCATTATGTTATCTAAACCTAAGCGGGGGGGGGACACCTACCAGCAATACTTTACCAGGAAAACATAGTCAGAGAAATACAGCATTAGATGTATTACGGGGCGTTGCAATCATCCTGGTTTTACTAACTCATGTGCAACTATTTGATAAAAGCCTGACCGCTCATTCTCTTTTAAAATATGTGCGGTTATTTTTTTCGGCTTTCGTCACAGGCGGATGGATCGGTGTTGATTTGTTTTTTGCCTTAAGCGGATTTTTGGTATCGGGCTTACTGTTTAATGAATATAAAAAAACCGGGAATATTCGGTCTGGAAGGTTTTTGATTCGCCGTGGATTTAAATTATATCCCAGCTTTATTTTGTTTATTTTTCTAACTTTTTGCTTTGAAAGAGTGTATGCTTCTGTTTACCATTCAGGTATTTACCCCCTTGTCAGTTATCTGAAGGATCTTTTCTTCCTGCATAACTACTTTAGAGGGCGTTGGGATCATACCTGGTCGTTAGATGTTGAAGAGATATTTTATTTCCTGCTGACAGCCTATTTATTTTTGTGTATAAAATATCATAAACTAAATTCCCGATTCTTTATAAATACCTATATATTCCTGGTTATCATTGGAATAATCGGCAGAGTAATAGAATATCATTTTCACCCTGATTTTCTCGATTCCCGTGCGCCTTATTATTCACATACAAGATTAGATTCGCTGTTTTTCGGGGTACTCCTCTCTTATTTTTATAATTTCAACAAAGAAAAATGTACATCGTTTTTTAAGAAATATAAAGTTGCTATTGTTATTTTGTCAATTCTGTTCCTGTTACCAAATTTCGTTTTGAAGCGGGAAGACAGTCATGATGCTATTGATACCATACGACTATCAACGAATGCTGTTTGCTT
>DASZWG010000421.1:0-3004 GCA_035546675.1 Mucilaginibacter sp.
AGAAAGCTGGCTAAAAAGCTAACGAAACATCTGACGCCTCCCAAAGCGCCGGCCAAAGAAGCTGCACCGGCTGCAACAAAGACAGCGCCGGTTAAAACGGCCAAAGAAGCCAAGCCCAAACCCGCCGCAAAACTACCGGTAGCTAAACCGGCAAAAGCAAAGGCCCCGGAAAATAAAGTTACTGAAGCGAAACCCGCTGCGGCCAAAACATCTGCCAAAAACGGCGCCGTAAAAGCGGTGAAAACCACTCCTGCAAAAAACGGGCGTAAGTAAAGAGCGTTTCTTTCGGTAACTATATCCAGGAGGTAATCTCAGTTACTTTCCGCTACGCGGATATAATACCCGTTGATATCAACAAAGGCAAATTCGCACAGACCGTAAGCGTGAGCGCGCAGGGTATCTGCAAATGGGATACCCCTCGCCTGGAATTCTGAAAAGATGGCATCGATGTCCTCCACGAACCACATCAGCGGCAGGCGGCTGCCGGGATAGCTGCTGATCGTATCCGAAAAGCTCGGGTCTTCGCCGAACAGCAAGCGCATATTATCGCGCCTGATGCCGCCGTCAGTCACTTTACCTTCGCTGTTGGTCATGGTCCACTCGTCGGTAAATCCCAGCTTGTCGCGGTAATAATCAAGTGTTGCACGCAGGTCCCTGACCGGCAGGTGCGGGTTGCACCGGATAAATTTTTGGGTTTTCATATCCTGATCTTCATATCGGCAACATGCCACCCGGCAAAGGGCTTCACAGTGGCGGAGTTGGGTCCGCCGTCGCTCCCGGTTCCGGGTACCTTCGTCTCCAGCACCAGGAAATAATCCGCTATCACTTTCTCTATGGCCCCGGTTTCGATATCTTTTAACGGAATCTTTAATCGCCTGCTCCAGTCCGAATCCGCATTTCCGGCAAATTTTCCGATGCCGATATAAATAAACCTTCCTTCTTTATTCCCCTGAACGAATGGCCCGGCAAAATCAGGCAGGCCGTTTTCGCCCCGCTTGAGCCTGACCGAAAGTTCAAAAACCAGGTCATCAGCAACCGATACCTGTTTTTGTACGACTTCAAATTTACTGCCCGAACCCGATTGCAAAGCAAAATCGATACCCGCCGGAGGTTTTTCAAGAATAATACGAAGTGGGAGTTGAATATTCATGTCTTAAAATTAATTCAATATTGGAGTATTCTGAACATTTTGCCTCATTTTCCCAGCTTGAATGTCGCATTCACAACATACTAGGGCCGCCTGCGCCGCTTATCTTTGCTTAACATCAACCGGTGAATTAAAAGCTTAAAATTAGAAAGATCATGCAAAACATCACTCCTTTTCTTTGGTTCGACAGCCAGGCCGAAGAAGCTGTAAACTTCTATATTTCAATATTTAAAGATGCCGAAATTACCCGCATAAGCCGTTACGGTGACGCCGGACCTGGTCCTGCGGGAACGGTCATGTCTATCGAGTTCCGGCTCAACGGCGTCGATTTCTATGCGCTTAACGGCGGACCGATCTTCAAATTCTCGCCTGCAACTTCATTCTTTATCCATTGCCAGACGCAGGAAGAGGTAGATCATTACTGGGACAAGCTATCCGAAGGTGGCACGCCCAGCCAGTGCGGCTGGCTGGACGATAAGTTCGGCATTACCTGGCAGGTGGTTCCGGATACGCTGGGCCGTTTACTGAACGACCCGGATAGAAAAAAAGCAGCCAATGTGATGCAGGCCATGATGAAAATGGCTAAACTTGATATTGCCAAATTAGAAGAAGCTTATGAGCAGGGATAACCCGGCCGGTCCGCAAAATATTGACGATTATATCGCCATGCAGTCTGAACCGTTCAGGGCCACGCTGAATGAACTTCGGGGAATCATCCGTTCGCTTGCGCCGCAGGCCGAAGAGATGATCAGTTACCAGGTACCTTCATTTAAGCATCATTATATGCTCGTAGGTTTCGGCGTTAATAAAAAATACTGCAGCCTGTACCCGATGAGCTCCAAGCTGACCAAAGAAATGGAAGACGACCTGAAAGGCATTAAAATATCGGGTACTACGCTGCATTTTAATCCCGGCGAACCGCTGCCTGTAGCCGTTATCAAAAAGATCGTGCTGAAACGGGTTATGGAAAACGAGGCCAGGGCGACGCTGAAGCAAAAGAAATAAATAAATCCCCGGCAGGATACCCCTCCCTGAAAAAACCTTTGTGAACTCTGGCCTAAATATTTCCCTTTTTCCCCGCTTTTTCTCAATTTTACGGCACAACAAACTCACGTACATGCAATACTGGCTCGTAAAATCGGAACCTTTTAAATATAGCTGGGAAAAATTCAACCAGGACGGACGCACCATGTGGGACGGCGTACGCAACTTCGCAGCCCGTAACAACCTGAGAGCCATGAAGGAAGGCGACCTGGTGCTGTATTACCACAGTAACGAAGGCAAGGATATTGTCGGTATTGCCAAAGTAGTAAAAGAGTCGTACCCGGATCCGACCAGTGACGATCCCAACTGGGTTGTGGTCGACCTTTCGCCGGTAGAAAGTCTGAAAAAATCCGTTTCGCTCGATCAGATCAAAGCAGAACCGCTCCTGAAAGATATGCAATTGGTGCGCCTGGGACGTTTGTCGGTTTCGGGGGTGAAAAAAGAAGAGTTCGACAAAGTACTCGAAATGAGCAATAGCTGATCATTTACCTTCCGCCTTGCTCCGCAATGAACAGGGCCTTCAGTTCGGTTGCATCATCCGGTTTCATTTTACCGGCCAGTATCAGTCGCAACTGCCTGCGGCGCAGTGCTCCGGCGTACAGCAACTCATCCTCTTCATTTTCAGGCTGCAGCGAAGGCACCGGTATCGTCCTGCCCGACTGATCGACCGCCACAAACGTATAATAAGCCTCATTACTTTTGATCCGGGTACCCGAAGGCACATTTTGGGCCCATACATCGAGCCGAACTTCGAGCGAGGTGGTAAAAGCCCGCGTTACTTTGGCCTCAATCGTCACCACATCGCCCAGCTTG
>DASZWG010000422.1:0-6373 GCA_035546675.1 Mucilaginibacter sp.
ATATTGGTATTGTAATATGCGGTAGAATTTTCTACATTATCAAGGGCAATATCTGCCGAAAAATCTTCCAGGACCAGTACATAATCTGCGTGGTATTGTGAAGCAAGAGACTGAATGGAATCCCTGCTTACATTAAGGGAAACTGAATCTACCCGGTTGATCACCCTGACATGCGGCAACTGGCCCAACGATGTTTCTGCATACCGGAGTGACGAAAATGCCCCGGCCTTTATCACACCAAGCTTTTTGGCATTATTGATCTTTAAGGTACTGCAATCGAAACGGTTTACCAGCAGTATGGTGGTTGTGTCTGGTCTGAAAGAACGCAGAGGGGCATAGGTAACGGGCACACTGATGTATTGAGGCACATTGCATGCGCAAATAATAAGCAGAAAAGATATAAATACAGCTTTGGCCCGATTCATTTTCATATATTAAATATATGATTTTAATATGAAAATATCGTGAAAAAAGCCGGTTTGAGAACTCAAGCCGGCTTCCAATCAACTAAACTAATCCTTAAAAAATACTCTGGTCAAAATAAGTAACAACAAATTAATCTAATGTTAAGGCAGCAACAATAAATCAAAGTTGGGGCTAAAATTTGTTAACATACGGCATTATCTCCAGCTTTGTTATATTTGCCCTGACAGCTATTAAAAACAGTCTAAAAAGTAATTATGTCCAAGAAAAAAGCTGACCAAAAGCGGCACACCGAAGTCGTTACCAAAGCTTCGTTAACGTTCTTCGAAAAATATATCAACAACCCCTCTCCCACGGGCTTCGAATGGAAGGGCCAGGAACTTTGGCTCGATTACATCAAACCTTATATTGACGATCATTATACCGATAACTACGGCACAGCGGTAGGCATTATCAACCCCAAAGCCAAATACAAGGTGGTGATCGAGGCGCACGCCGACGAGATATCCTGGTTTGTGAACTATATCACCAGCGACGGGCTGATCTACGTGATCCGCAACGGGGGGTCTGACCACCAGATAGCACCCTCCAAGCGCGTAAATATCCATTCGGATAAAGGCATTGTTAAAGCCGTTTTCGGCTGGCCGGCCATCCATACCCGTTCGGGCGAAAAAGAAGAAGCGCCGACTTTAAAAAACATTTTCCTCGATTGCGGCTGTACTTCCAAAGAGGAAGTGGAAAAGCTTGGCGTGCATGTGGGCTGCGTGATCACCTATGAAGATGAGTTTATGGTGCTGAACGATCGCTACTATGTGGGCCGTGCTCTGGATAATCGTGCCGGGGGTTTTATGATCGCCGAAGTAGCCCGTTTACTGCATGAGAACAAGAAAAAACTGCCTTTTGGGCTTTATATCGTTAACGCGGTACAGGAAGAGATCGGCTTGCGCGGGGCAGAGATGATCGCACATCACATTAAACCCAACCTGGCCATCGTGACCGATGTAACCCACGATACGCAAACCCCGATGATCACCAAAACAACACAGGGCGACCTGGCCTGCGGCAGGGGACCCGTTGTATCGTACGCTCCTGCGGTACAAAATAATGTAAACAAACTGCTGATCGAAACGGCTGAAAAGGCCGGCATACCTTTCCAGCGACAGGCTTCTTCACGGTCGACCGGAACAGATACCGATGCTTTTGCCTATTCGAACGATGGCGTACCCTCGGCCCTGATATCGCTTCCGCTGCGCTATATGCATACCACGGTCGAAATGATCCACAAGGAGGACGTGGACAATGTGGTACGCCTGATATATGAAGTTCTGCTGAACGTAAAGGATGGCCAGAGTTTCAAGTATATTAAATAATTAATTTTCCTCAACTTTATAAAACATTTTGAGTATAAATGTCTTATGAAGTGTGAATAAATACAAAACAAATACCTGAGAAAATATGAAACCTACGCTACTGATCCTCGCAGCCGGCATGGCAAGCCGTTATGGAAGCATGAAACAAGTGGACGGCTTTGGCCCCCACGGTGAAACCATTATCGACTATTCCATTTACGACGCCATCAATGCCGGTTTTGGCAAGATCAGCTTTATTATCCGCGAAGAATTTGCGGACACTTTTAAATCAATATTCGAACCCAAACTGAAGGGCCGTGTTGAGACGGATTACGTTTACCAAAGTTACGACCTGTCGCCTTTCGGCATCAATAAAACCATTGAAAGGGCCAAACCCTGGGGTACGCAACATGCGGTACTGTCCGCGCGCAACCAGGTGCATGAGCCTTTTTGCGTGATCAACGCCGATGATTATTACGGCAGGGAAGCCTTTGAAAAAATGGCCAAATTCCTGACCACCGAAGTTGCCGATAACCGTTACTCAATTATCGGCTACCAGATCGATAAAACCCTGTCCGACTACGGCTCCGTATCGCGCGGTGTTTGTAAAGTTGACGGAAATGGCAATATGGTCGAGATCAACGAACGCACCGAAGTCTATTTTAAGGAAGACGGCACCGTAGCCTATAAAGATGCTACAGGCGAACATTCGCTACCCAACGATACCCGTGTATCCATGAACTTCTGGGGCTTTACGCCGGCTATCTTCAAACAAAGTGAGCCGATGTTCGTAAAGTTTGTGGAAGCAAACGAAAATAATCCCAAAGCCGAATTCTTTATCCCGTTAGCGGCAGACGAACTGATCAAGACCGGCACCGCATCATTCAAGGTGATCCCAACATCGTCCAAATGGTTCGGCGTTACCTACAAGGAAGATAAACCGATCGTACAAAAAAGCATTTCGAACCTGGTAGCAAGCGGGGTTTATCCCGAGAATTTGTGGCCGTAAGAAGGCAGAATTGTTTTTTAGTTTTTTATCGCTATCTTTAAGTATGTCATTGACTTATAAAATATTGCTTAAGCCCGAACCGGAGGGCGGATACACGGTAAATGTACCAGCGCTGCCCGGTTGCATAACTTACGGCGCAGACCTGGAAGATGCGAAGTATAATGCAAAAGAAGCTATTGAATTATACATAGAAAGCTTAAAAGCTCATGGTGAAGATATCCCGTCAGATGAGGATGTTCTTGAGTACAATCTGCAACTAATTGCATGAGCAAAAAGGCTTACAGCTCTCAAGAAATAATCGACCTCTTAAAGGCTGCCGGCTTTGTGCTTGACCGTGTAAAAGGAAGTCATCATATATTTCTTCACCCGCAAAACAATAAAAGAGCTGTCGTACCACACCCCAAAAAGGATTTGCCAACAGGCACGGCACGTGCAATATTAAAGCAAGCAGGAATTGAATAAAAGTAATTAATTTCGGCTCCGTAGGAGCCTCCTGACTGCGTTTATTCATTTTCCGGCTACATACTTTCGGTAGAGAACATTGACATGACATCTGAAATCCTACGTTATATTTACAACAAAAAATTGCGGGATTTTTCATTTTATCAGGGCATAATAGCGGCACGGATCAAATAATCGTCATTATAAGGGCCCTTTTCCCATCCCCATCCAAAAATTGACCGCACCCAAATATAAGAACGGCATCCTCCCGATTTATTTTGATGAGTGGCCAGGCGGGGTGAGGCAAAATTAACGATATCCCGTCCCGTATCTTTGAATTTATATCCTTCCCGGATCTTATAATAAGACGAATCGAGCAGGCAAAACTCCACAAAAAAACCCTTATCAGGATCATCAATATGATATGCCGACAAGTCAACATCAAACCAGGCCTCATTCTTTTTGGCAGAGGCGACAATGATATCTTTGGTCAACTCTTTACCGGGCGTTCCGTCAGTATCAACTCCATAAAGCCTTATCCTGAACGGTGCGGTTGCATCACCGCCCTTTGCTACCTTATGACCATTACTTACAAAAAAGCCGACCGTTTGTATGTTGCCGTTTAACGTATCCGAACCCGTCATAAACATGGCGATCCCTGTTCCCGGTACAAATCCGGCAGTACCGCCTGTAAATTTTGCACTGCAGCCTGCGTAAACAGCCGAAGGGGCATTAGCAATTATATTCACGTTATCAAGCGTATTGATAGCAGGTACCAGTTTTATAGCCTCACCCGGCAGCATATCTCCGATCTTCACTTTTTGCGTCCTGTAACCAATACAAGAGAACGCCAAGGAATCGGAAGCTGCCCATTGTCCGGGTGCTATATCAAACCGGCCGTCATTATCGGCAGGGTAAAACAGGTTTTTTTCTGCGATACTTATCGTAGCTGCCGGGACCGGGCTACCCGATCGGGCATCCGTGATCAGACCTTTTAAATGAACAGTCTGTGCCGAAGCAATGGATACATTTAGCAGAAAAAGGATAAGGTGTTTAATTTTCATTAGCCAAATATAAACCCTGCCCAGCAGTTTTATCAGGTTTACCCAACAAAAAAGCCCGTCCTGCAAACCAGGACGGGCTTTATATTTATTCTGTTCCCCCTTCAGGGGGTTAAGGGGTTATTTTACTTCTTCAAAGTCAACATCCGTTACGTGGTCGCCTGCGCCTTGTCCGTCGTTACCGGGTGCTCCGGCATCACCGGCGGGCTGTCCCTGCTGACCTGCTTCTGCCGATGCCTTGTACATCTCTTCCGAAGCTGCGGTCCAGGCGGCATTCAGTTCAGCCTGCGCAGTGTCGATATCAGCAATGTTTTTGGCGGCATAAGCATCTTTCAGCTTCTTCAGACCGGCCTCGATAGGTGCCTTCTTGTCAGCCGAAATTTTGTCACCATATTCCTTCAGTTGCTTTTCGGTGGTGAAGATCAGGGCGTCGGCCGAGTTCAGCTTTTCAACTTCCTCTTTGGCCTTCTTGTCAGCCTCAGCATTGGCTTCAGCTTCGTCCTTCATCTTCTTGATCTCGGCTTCGCTCAAACCGGATGAAGCTTCGATACGGATCTTCTGTTCCTTGCCGGTAGCCTTATCCTTGGCCGATACGTGCAGGATACCGTTTGCGTCGATATCGAAAGATACTTCGATTTGCGGTACACCACGCGGTGCCGGCGGAATTCCGTCTAAGTGGAAGCGGCCCAGCGTACGGTTCTGAGCAGCCATCGGGCGCTCGCCCTGCAGGATGTGGATCTCTACCGAAGGCTGACTGTCCGAAGCGGTCGAGAATACTTCCGATTTCTTGGTCGGAATAGTCGTATTGGCTTCGATCAGCTTGGTCATCACGCCGCCCATGGTTTCGATACCCAGCGAAAGCGGGGTAACGTCGAGCAGCAGCACATCTTTTACTTCGCCGGTCAGTACACCGCCCTGGATAGCAGCGCCTATGGCAACCACTTCGTCAGGGTTCACACCTTTTGAAGGCGCTTTACCGAAGAATTTCTGTACGGCATCCTGAATAGCCGGGATACGGGTAGAACCACCTACCAGGATCACTTCATCGATATCCGAAGTGCTCATGCCTGCGGCTTTCAAAGCCGTTTTGCAAGGCTCGATGGTACGTTTGATCAGGCTGTCAACCAGCTGCTCAAATTTTGCACGGGTCAAAGTTTTAACCAGGTGCTTCGGCATACCGTCAACTGCGGTAATGTAAGGCAGGTTGATCTCGCTCTGCGTAGTGCTCGAAAGCTCGATCTTAGCCTTTTCAGCCGAATCTTTCAGACGCTGCAGGGCCATCGGGTCCTTGCGCAGGTCTATACCTTCTTCGGTTTTGAATTCGTCGGCCAGCCAGTCGATGATCGCCTGGTCGAAGTCGTCACCGCCCAGGTGAGTGTCACCGTCGGTCGATTTTACTTCGAACACACCGTCGCCCAGCTCCAGCACCGATACGTCGTGCGTACCGCCACCGCAGTCGAACACTACGATCTTCATATCCTTGTGCGCTTTATCCAGGCCGTAAGCCAGGGCAGCGGCAGTAGGTTCGTTGATGATACGTTTCACTTTTAAACCGGCAATCTCACCGGCCTCTTTGGTAGCCTGGCGCTGCGAGTCGTTAAAGTAAGCCGGAACGGTAATAACCGCCTCGGTTACTTCGGTTCCGAGGAAGTCCTCAGCCGTTTTCTTCATTTTCTGAAGAATCATGGCCGAAATTTCCTGCGGCGTATATTTACGGTCGTCGATCTCGACACGCGGCGTATTGTTGTCGCCCTTTACCACTTTATAAGGCACGCGGGCGATCTCCTTGCTCACTTCATCGAATTTGTTACCCATGAAGCGCTTGATCGAATAAATGGTCTTTTTGGGGTTGGTGATGGCCTGACGCTTGGCAGGGTCACCCACCTTACGCTCGCCGTTGTCGACAAATGCAACAACCGACGGCGTAGTACGTTTACCCTCGCTGTTGGCAATAACCACGGGTTCGTTACCTTCCATTACGGCCACGCAAGAGTTCGTTGTTCCTAAGTCGATTCCTATTATTTTAGACATATATGATTGTTTTTTCTTTATTCTCCATACCATATTAACAAGCCTTGTGCCAATACGTA
>DASZWG010000423.1:0-4334 GCA_035546675.1 Mucilaginibacter sp.
TGTTTTCATAATCATCCTTGGTATCCAGTGAATTGACATACAGAGCATTGCTTACCAGCGAAACAAATTTATCGCCTTGTTTGGCTTCAATCATCTGATCTATAAATTCATCCCATTGCACTTTCATCTGATCATCTGCAGGGGCAGTAGCCACGCTCTGTAAAAAGTTATTCAGACGCGCTCTGTCCAGTTGGCCTGTTTTCGGGTCACGAAAAGCCTGAACGATCTGTGGATTAGGATTTTCACCGCTAACCATGTCCTGTATCTCGTCATTACTCACAACCAGCCCGATTTTATCCATTTCATTATTCAGCAGTATCTTATTCACGTCCTGGTTCCAGGTGCTTTCCTTTATAGAAGCAATAAATGCGTCGGGAAGGTTGGCCTGGCCGTATTGCTGTTCCAGCCGCTTGGTGTTATCATCAACCTGTTTTGAAAATTTGTCGTAAGCGATCTTTTGCCCGTCAACTTCCCCTACCTCGTTCCGGTCGTCACGGAAAAAAGAACTGCCCTGGCGCAACACCTCGCCAAGAATAAATGCAAAAAGCGAAAGGCCGATCACTATCGCCAGTATCTTGCCCATGCGCTCGCGCAAATAACCAATAACACTCATATATATTTTATTCTAATCCTATAATTGTTCAAAAGAGCGCGCAAGTTACAATTTTTGGTAAAATTATAAACAGAAAAATTTTCTGCTCAAAGCCGCTTATTTCTTCAAAGTATCCTGATCGTCAACATGGATAATGCCCGTCGCCTGGTTTAGCGTCCAGTGTTCAAGGTTTTGGTCGCTGATGAAGCTGGTTCCTTCAGTTACACTGCCATCAGCCATTTTAACGTGCACGGTCTGATCGGAATGTATTTGCTTGGTGTTTTGGTCCCAGATCAGTTCGTTCGAAGTAAAGGTCTCCCCTTTAACATTAGTGGCAACCACATTTTTACGCAGAACTATTATTTTCTGTGTATCGTATTGTATACCGTAATCGGCTGTAATGGTGCCTGATGGCTTCAAATTTGCATCATAAAATGTGACCGCCAATCCTTTGGGCATTTCCTTGTAGGGTTTGGCCACCTTATAGATATACAGTAGCGGTGAAGTGAGGTGCGCCTTGACCTTTGCTGAGTCGCTATAGATCACGTCGACCCCGGTATAGCGTTCAATGGGCTTATCTACCTCAGCAGCGGATATCTTCTTAAGGTCCTTTAAGTCATTTTCACAACCCGAAACGAGTGCCATACCAGCGATTATGACCGGCAAAAGTAAACCTGATATTTTTTTTGCCTTTAACATTATCCAGGTGTTAGTTAAACCTGAAGCGCTGGAACCACAGATCGTTCAGCAGGAATGACAGGTGAAAATTTACATAATTCTCCTGGATAAGACCATTGGTAAGTGTACCCCTTTTGCCGACCTCGGCTGAAAAATTGACCTGATAAAAAGCCGATGATGCGCGGTCATGCGGCAGCGGAACTCCAAGTCCAAAGGTTACTGCATACCTTTTCAGATTGACATTATTGACATCCAGGTAGGTCTGCTCATAAATAAAACCGAGCCTGTAATTCAGCAACGCCAGGTAATTGGACAAAGCATTAACATTGGGTGTCCATTCACCACCTATATTGATCATTTTATTGTCCTGCAAGCCTGCGTTCTCCCCTGCGATCGACAGATCGGACCATTTGCCCATAGTATAATCGATCCCAACCAGGAAATTAGATTGTTTCTGAAAAGCGATACCAAAATGATTGATACGTGGCAGTTGTAATTTAGCTCCGGGATTCTGTATGTTGACTAAGCTGTCAGCTGCGACATTCTGGTTGCCCGACGCATCATAGTAATACTGGCTTACGATATAGCCATTCTGTACATTTAGTTTAGAACCAACCGAAGCGGAATAACCCAGTATCAGGTGCTTGGTGGTTGAAAAATCAATGGTATATTGAGCGCCATAATCAAAATTGATGCCGTTGATCTTATTATCTTCTTCAACGCGTGAGTCAAGGGCTCCCGGCAATTGCGGGAACTCGGTCGACTGATATTGTTTTAAACTGCCGAAGATATAAGAAAAGTTCGCTCCTACTGAGAGGTGCCTGCCTATACCAAATCCATATCCTAAATACATTTTCGAAAGCCCGCCTTCACCAGAATAGATATAATTGACGGCGTTGGTATCAACAGAAGACGAAGTGCCGAAGCCCTTCTGGCTTTGTTTGTAGCTATAACCCAAATCGCTATAAGGGAGTAATCCGAAGCTGAATGCAGAGCTTTTGGTGATCGGAAAAGCGAATGCAATATGGCTTAGCCTCGTACTTGAGTTTTTCTCATCTGCAAAACCAGATTTGCTCAGCGTAAGTATATTACTGTAAACACCCACATCTATTACCGTATAATTGATCTTGGAATATGATGAAGGGTTAATAACATTGATACTGTTAAAACTGCCGATCGAATTCGTTGCTGCAGATATTCCGCCCATACCGATATTCTGAGGCATTAGCTGGTTATCGATATTTCCTATCCCGTAACGCGAATAAGGCGATGTAGTATTAGCTGTAGATTGCGACTTTGCTTCCAATACAATAACTGCAAGTAGAAAAGTAATAAAGAGCCTGGTATATTTAATCATTATTGTCTTGTATAGCTGCGTTTAATCCTTTCAGAACCAAATAGGGCTCATTTTTAATATAGGGGGCAAAGATGCTATTTTTCAACAGAGTATCAAAAAATTTGCAGTCGCCGCCTGTTAATATAATGTTCAGTTCTTGCTGATCTTCATTATAGCTTTCGATAAAGCCATTTAGTTCATATTTTATGCCGTTCTGGACTCCCGACCTGATCGCAGATTCAGTGTCATCACCATAATTGCGCTCAAAAGTCGCATCTGCGTTGAGCAAAGGCAGCGCTTCCGTATAATAATTCAATGCTTTATAACGCATATTCAGCCCGGGTGATATGCTGCCGCCAAAATAATTTCCCCCGGCATCAATCATATCATAAGTTATGGCTGTGCCCGCATCGATCACAAGGTTGCTTTTACCGGGATATAGTTTATAAGCGCCAATGACTGCCGCCAGCCTGTCGGGACCAAGTGTTTGCGGGGTTTTATATTGATTGCTTATACCTGCGGTCATACCGGTATTAAAATATTTTAACTTCAGTTTTTTTGCCAAATCGTTCCCCCATGCCTCAGCATCTTTTTTCACCGATGATATGATCGCATTGCTAACGCTATGCCGATCGGCTAATTTTAATATATCTTCGGCAGACACTGCCGAAAATTGGTCAGTGTGCAGCAATTCATCCTGCTGAAAAACTGCGATTTTGGTAAAAGAATTGCCAATGTCAATAACCAGGTTGGCCATCAGGCTTTAACCATTGACAATATGGATTCAAAAATGGCCAAGCCGTCCTGGTTGGCTACCAGTGCATCGGCCGCGCGCTCGGGATGCGGCATCATGCCGAACACATTCCTGCCTTCGTTGCATACCCCTGCAATATTTTCGATCGATCCGTTCGGATTGGCCTCGTCAGTGATATTACCTAATTCGTCGCAATATCTGAACAATATCTGTTCGTTATCATTCAGCGATTTCAGGACATCGCTCTCAGCAAAATAATTACCCTCGCCATGCGCAATAGGTATTTTTAGTGCCCGCTGCGGATCGATCTGCGAAGTTAGCATCGAGTTGGCAGTCTGCGGTAAAAGGTAAACGTTGCTGCAATTGAATTTCCTGTTGGTATTGTGCAGCAGCGCGCCCGGAAGCATACCGGCCTCGGTCAAAATCTGGAACCCGTTGCAAATGCCCCACACATATCCACCTTTGGCGGCAAATTGTATTACCTCCTGCATAATGGGCGAAAAACGCGCAATAGCGCCCGAACGCAAATAATCACCGAATGAGAATCCACCCGGCAGTACAATAAAATCGCAGCCTTGCAGGTCATGATCTTTATGCCAAAGGCGAGCCACCTGCTGACCCATTATTTTTTCCAATACATAGATGATATCCTCATCACAATTGGAACCTGGAAAAATAACCACTCCGAATTTCATGGTACAAAGCTAATATAACACCCGAAATTTGGACGAATGCAAAAGTTAAAAATTGTTAAACTGGAAATAGATAATGCTGGCCAGCAGGATGATAAACAGGCTTTCGTAAAACCATCTTGTACTTGCATAAAGAAAGTAATAGGCAAAGAACACCGCAGCCGGTATGGCGCATAGCAGGAAATGGTCAAGATGAAAATCGGGGCGGATATAAAATGAGAATCCGCCAATCAGGAATATGCATAGTAGCAATTGCAGCGATTTACGTGTTTGTACATAGCT
>DASZWG010000424.1:0-4355 GCA_035546675.1 Mucilaginibacter sp.
ATCACGTCAAGGGTACATTTTCGGGTAAATTGTTTAATGTAGCCAGCGGCGCATCACCACAATATGCAACTATCACCGACGGAGAATTCAACCTCAGTATATCGAAATAATAACCAGCAGAGCGTAAACCTGAACGAAAACGTAAAAGATAGCGTCCGTGGTAAAACTAAAAATATTTAACTTTCCCCAAAAGTTAGTATTTTTTGCCACAATATTACGTTTAACGCTATTGTGAAAAGAAACACGCTATTATTTTACATTATCCTCCTACTGGCCGCTGTCACAGCGGTATACTCGAACCATTTTTATAACGGTTTCCATTTTGATGATACGCATTCGATCTGGAATAATCCCAACATCCGGAGCATCAAAAACATACCGCATTTTTTTGTTGATGGCTCTACCAGCAGTGTCCTGCCGCAAAATCAATCGTACCGGCCGGTCACAACTGCTTCACTGGCGATAGATTATTGGCTTGGCGGCGGATATAACCTCTTTTTCTTTCACCTGTCAACCTTTATACTTTTCCTGGCCCAGGGTGTGCTGATGCTGTTCTTCTTCAAACGTTTATACGGTGATACCTTGCCGGGGCAAAATACGGTGTATATCGCGCTGTTTGCTACGGCATGGTACCTGCTGCACCCGGCGGTTGCCGAAACAGTGAACTACATCATCGCCCGTGCCGATATACAATCAACGCTGGCAGTAGTTGCAGGCTTTGCTATGTATGCCTGCTCGCCGTTTTGCAAACGCACTTATCTTTATTTACTGCCCGTAGCGATAGGTATACTTGCCAAGCCACCGGCAGTGATGTTTGCCCCGATATTTTTCTTTTACGTATTGTTTTTTGAAGAAAACATCAGCCTGTTCGATGTTTTCAAACGAGCTCACCTGAAACAGCTTTGGGCTGCTATCCGAAAAACTCTGCCTTCGCTGATCGTATGTGGCGGCTTGTATGAGCTGGTAAGCAAGCTTACACCGAAAACGTGGGTGCCGGGAGGCAATTCGGCTCTGCATTATCTCATTACACAGCCTTATGTGATATTGCATTACTTTATCACATTTTTTTGGCCCACGGGCCTGAGCGCGGATTCGGACTGGGGGACACTACCCGGTATTACCGATCCACGTTTCTTTATCGGGTGTTTATTCGTGCTGGCTATGTTTGTGATCGCTTTTTATACTTCAAAAAAAGCGATACTGCGGCCAGTCAGCTTTGGCATATTATGGTTCTTTATCGCGCTGGCCCCTACATCGAGCGTTATACCCCTTGCCGAAGTACTGAACGATCACCGCATGTTCTTCCCGTTTGTTGGGCTGGTGTTAAGCGTAAGCTGGGTTATCGGCTTGATCGTTTTCAACTTTACCAGGAACAATACTTTTAATCTTGCACACAATAAAAAGTTACTATGGATACCTGTTATCATCCTTTTTTGTGCATGCGCCTGGGGGACCTGGAAGCGGAACAATGTATGGCACAGCGAGGAAAGCCTGTGGCGCAATGTAACGCTGAAAAGTCCGAACAACGGCCGTGGTTTCATGAATTACGGACTCGTTAAGCTGGACGAAGGCAACTATGCCGCTGCCCAAATGTATTTCAATAAGGCCCTGCAACTGTTGCCGCAATACTCCTTCATTTATGTCAATATAGCCGTATTGAAAGACAAGGAAGGGGATTTTACCGAGGCGGAAAAGAACTACATTACGGGCCTCCTATATGGCGATACCTACCCAAGTCATTATGAATTGTACGGCGAGTTTTTGTACCGGCAGGGGCGTTATCGGGAAGCCGAAGTGATGCTGGAGCAAGCTATAAGGCTATCCTATGCCAGCCTGCCCCCGCGCAAATTCCTGATGAAAACCTATGAAGCAACAGGAAAATGGGACGACCTGAAGGCCCTTGCACAAAACACATTACACATTGCTCCTGACGATTCTGTAGCCCGGGTTTCACTGGCAGACGCAATGAAAAGAAAAACTTATGCCGATACGGAAGCCGACCAGGTAAAGCTGTCACCGACCCCGGCCAGGTACCTGCAGCTAAGTCTCGATTATTATATCGATAAAAAATATGAGCAATGCATCGCAGCAGCTCAACAGGCATTAGCCTTAAGGCCTGGTTATGCCGAGGCATGGAACAATATTGGCAGCGCTTATATTGCCATGCAGCAATATGACCGGGCCGACAGTGCATTAAGGAAAGCTATGGTGCTGAAACCCAATTACGAGCTTGCGAAAAACAATCTTGCCCAGGCTAAAAAACATTATACCGAGCCTAAACTGCTGGTGCATCACTCCACACCTGAAGATTATCTGAACCAGAGCCTTACCTATTTCAATTACCGGATGTATGATATGTGTATTGCGGCTTGCGAGAGTGCATTAGACCTGAAACCCGATTACGATCTTGCATATAACAATCTCTGCTCGGCTTACAGCAAGCTCGGCGAATGGGACAAGGCCATAGAAGCTGGGAACAAAGGCTTAAAAATCAATCCGAATAATACGCTTCTGAAAAACAACCTGGCCGCAGCAATAAAAGGTAAAAACAGCACTCCGCCTAAAAAGTGACCCTTAAAGGCTTAGCCACTTTTTCCTGACCAGCATTTGCTTGTTCGTTGGCTGGGCAATGCTGTCGATATGGTATTTTACCAATGTCTTCTTAAGCAGCGTTACCGGTATAGTGAGCGGCAGGCCATCGCGCAGCACCGATACGCTGATCTTATCTCCCGGTTTTTTACCATCGAGCACGGTATTCATATCGGTCACTTTATTGCCGTCTATCTCAGTTATCTCGTCGTTCACGTTAATGCCGTCTATCCAGGCTGCCGTGCCGCGAACAACTCCGGTAACAATGATCTTGCCATTTTCATTCTTGCTGATCACCCCCAAAGCAGGATCATTATTGCCGGCGAATTCATTGACTAACTCATAACCGGCGTAACCGAGGTATTTATTAAAATCCATCGCATCAAGGCCGTTAATGTATTTTTTATAAAACTCATCAAGGTTCTCCCCCGCAAATTTCTCAAGACCGTGCTTAAACTCCTCGTCGGTGTAGCCGCGCTTTTTGGTTTTATAATACGTATCGTACATGTACCGCATCACATCGTCGAGCGAGTATTTGCCCCGGCTGTTATTGATGATCTCCAGATCGAGCATCAGGGCCACTAAGGATCCTTTAGTGTAATAAGAGATCGTCGAATTAGCCGTGTTCTCATTAGGCCGGTAAAGTTTTATCCATGCATCAAAGCTGGCATCGGCGAGTGTTTCGATCTTAGCGCCGGGCTGATTTTCGAGATTGGTGATATTGTTCGCTATGATACCGATGTAATTATCTACGGGATATAAGTTGGTACGGCGGATAATAATATCCTGGTAATAAGCCGTAAAACCTTCTGCTATCCACAGATCGGTGGTATAATTCTCATTATCATAATCGAAAGGCCCCAGCACGATGGGGCGGAGGCGCTTTACGTTCCATAAATGAAAATGCTCGTGGGCAACGAGCGAAAGAAAATTCTGATATCCTCTTTCATTCGCATAATTATCACGTGATGCACCCAGCACGGTCGAGCTTAAATGCTCAAGTCCGCCGCCACCCTTCGATGTATTGTGTACAATAAAAACATAGCGTTTATTCGGATTTTCATGATAAATAGCAGCTTCCTGCCGGATGATCTGCGGCATATCCTTTGAAAGTCTCGCCTTGTCATAATTACCGCCGCCGCACATAGCTACCTCATATTTTACACCGTCAACATCGAAACCGAAAACATCCTGGTTTCCCACTTCGATGGGCGAATCGAAAAGGATATCGTAATTGGGGGCGTGCAATGTAAAAGGATCGCCATCAACCAGCTCCAGACTGGTCGACACCTTTGTCCAGCCTTTGTAAGGGATAATATGAACTGCACATGGGTGATACAGCATCCCGTCGGGGTAAACAAATATTCCGGTGGTCGACAAAAAAGCGTGCGATACATCGATCAGGCTGGTTCGCACCGAAAGCTCAAAAGCATAAACCTTATACCTGATCTTAATATTCGAAATATTTCCGACAGGTATCTGCCAGATATTTTTCCTGATTTTTCGTACATCCAGTTGTTTCCCGTTAGCTTCAGCCGTGAACGATTCCACGTTTTTTGAAAACTCCCTGACCACGTAAGAGCCTGGCGTCCAGACCGGCATTTTCAAGTCCAGAATTTTCTGATGCAGGCCGCTGATGTTCATCTCGACATCAGCATAATGAGCCTGCGCCTCGGGAAAAGTAACCGTATAAGATATATTCGCCTGGGTCGCGGGTTCGCCGTTAGCTGCATTCATCGATAATAAAATTAATGTTGAAATAAGAA
>DASZWG010000425.1:0-4630 GCA_035546675.1 Mucilaginibacter sp.
CATAGCCGCCTGGCCCGCCGAGTTTCCGCCGCCGATAATGAACACATCTTTGCCCCTGCAGGCGGTTGCCTCAGTCATGGCTGCACCGTAATAAACACCCGCCCCGGTAAATTTGTCCGCACCCTTTACCTCGAGCCTGCGATAGTCGACGCCTGTGGTGATCACTACCGCCCGGCTCACGATTTCGGGTCCGTCATCCAGTACAATGGTTTTGTAACCATCTTTTTGCCGGATATCGTTTACCTCCCGCGGCGACAGGAATTCGGCTCCGAGCCGGGTAGCCTGGCTGATGGCGCGCCGGGTCAGGTCGGCCCCGCTAAGACCTGCCGGAAAACCGAGATAATTTTCGATACGTGAACTTGTCCCGGCCTGCCCGCCGGGCGCCCGGCGTTCGATCAGCAATGTTTTTAAACCTTCGGACGAACCGTAAACCGCGGCAGCAAGCCCGGCAGGTCCCGCCCCGATGATCACCACATCGTATATCTCGTTCCTGATCTGCGGGTTCAGCCCTGTTTTTTCTGCTATTTCCCTGATGCTTGGTTTGCAGGCACAGGTACCGTCTTCATAAATAATGACGGGCATATCACCGGCCGCTACTTTATTGACCCCCAGCAGGGTTTTGGCCTCGGGATTGTTCTCTACGTCGAACCAGCGATACGGGATCAGGTTGCCTGCCAGGTAATCCTTTATCTCGTGCGATTTGGGCGAGAACTGGTAGCCTATCACTTTGATGCCCTTAAAATCGGGGGTATAGTTGTTTTGCCAGTCACCCAGCAGATCGTTGATAACAGGATAAAGCTTTTCCTCGGGCGGATTCCAGGGTTTCATCAGGTAATAATCCAGTTGCACATCATTAATGGCCTTGATGGCCGCTTCGGTATCCGAATAGGCCGTCAGCAGCACTCTTTTCGCGTCGGGGAATATTTTGATGGCTTCGTGGAGGAAATCAACACCTTCCATTTCGGGCATACGCTGGTCTACCAGAAACATCGCTATCGTATCGCCGCTGTTCTTCAGGTCGGTAAGCGCTTCCAGCGCCTCTTTGGCCGATGTCGTGCTGATGATCTTGTAATCGGAGTTATATGCAGTTCTCAGGTCGCGGCCTATGGCGCGCAATACCTGCGGGTCGTCGTCAATAGAAAATATAATGGGTTTACTCATTGTTTTAGTTGATTAATCAGATTGCGGCAACAGGTTAATTTTTAACCGAGTTAACCGGTCAGCCATCAATAGGGAAGCATACCGCAAATACGGTATGTCCCGGTTCGGATGTTACTTTTATGGAGCCATTGTGCTGACGTACGATACGTTGCACCACTTCCAGGCCCATTCCTGTGCCCTTGCCCATTTCCTTGGTAGTGAAGAACGGGTCAAAAACGCGCGACCGGATATCTTCCGGAATGCCGGGCCCGTCATCCATAATGCTCACTTTCACAAATTCCTTATCTTTTTCCGTTTTGATGGTCAGGGTGCCTTTGCCGTTGGGTTCCATGGCGTCAAGCGCGTTATCGATCAGGTTGGTCCACACCTGGTTCAGCTCTCCGATAAAGGCTTTTACCGGGGGCAGGGTCTCGTCAAACTCTTTTACCAGCGCAATGTTGCCTTTTTTGATCCGGTAAATCAGCATCTGGAGCGTATTTTTTATCCCGATACGGATATCGGCATACTGCTTATCCTGCCCCTGGTCCATGTGAGTGTAGGTCTTTACCGAAGTGACCAGCCTGGCGATACGCCCGGCCGATTCGCCGATATCCTGCACCATTCGTTCAGTGACCAGCACATTATTGATCCAGTTAAAAATAGGCGAAAAGTACTGACCGGGAATATGGTTTTTGAACATCAGGATATCTTCCGTTTCAAAACCGAAGTCGATCAGGTTCTCGGCTATCTCTGTACTGTTGGCAATACCCATTTCATCAAACAGATCGGTTAGTTCTTCTTCCTTTGCCGTGCGCTGTTTCAGGGTAAGGTTTACATCTCTTTTCTCATTGATCACCCTGAACAACTTCTTAGTCACAGCGTCTACATGCTCCGGCTCCATGCGTATGGCGATCACAGATTTGAACGTATCCGGTTCGAGCTGTAAATGTTTGAGCAGCGATTCCGAATCGCGCACAATAGCCGATGCCGGGTTGTTGAGTTCATGCGCCAACCCTGCCGAGAGTTTACCGAGCGCCATCATTTTTTCGTTTTGCTGCTGCAGGGCGGTAAAATTCCGCACCCGGTTTGTCATCACATGTACCAAAGCCTGCGTAAGCTCAAATTGGGTGCGGATCATTTCATTGATCTTCGTACTATCGAATGACATCACCTGGGTTTCGCCTACAGTCTGGCTGTCGACGGTGGCAACTTTAGCCCTCGAAAAAGGCAGGTAGCCTGTAATAGTGCCTGGTCCGGAGGATGATATTTCGCGCATATTGCCGTTCTGGGCGACATAAATGCGTATACCGCCGCTGATAATAAAATGCGGTCCGGTTATAACTTGCCCTTTCACAGTTACGATCTCGCCATCAGCGATCATGCGGCATTCACTCCGGTCAATGAGCCATTGCAGTTGATCCTCGGGTACATCCTTCAGATCTTCAAAAGTTTTGAGCAGGGCGGGGGTACAGGGTAGCATGGCCTAAAATTAGGAAAAAGTCTTTGATCTGCACCGTTTGTTAGCAGGCGTTTTCTCATCAACATATCCCCGGCTTTGTTAAATTATAATGAATTTTCGGAACGATACCGGTTTTCAGCGATAAATACTGTAAATTAAGTCCTTGTAAACAATTGTAATGAAGCAGAAAGTATCGCTGGTATTATCGGGCGGTGGCGCGCGCGGTACGGCGCACATTGGCGTAATAGAAGAACTGGAGAACCAGGGCTTCGAAATATCGGCTATTGCAGGTACGTCGATGGGGGCGCTGGTTGGGGGCGTGTACGCGCTTGGCCAAATGGATGCTTATAAAAACTGGTTGTGCTCCCTCGACAAAATGATGGTTTTCAACATGGTCGATTTTACCTTTAATGGCGCCGGGCTGGTGAAAGGAGACAGGATCATCCATAAAATGAGGGAAATGTTCAGCGACCGCAATATAGAAGATCTGCCCATCCCTTTTGCTGCTGTTGCGGCGGATATCATCAACCGCAAAGAAGTGGTATTTGACCGGGGCAGTGTGATGGATGCCATCAGGGCCTCGATAGCTATCCCCACCGTATTTACACCCGTTAAAACGAACGATGGCCTGCTGGTCGACGGCGGTATCGTCAACAATATACCGGTCGATCATGTCAAACGAAGCACAGGGGATATTTTGGTGGTGGTTGATGTGAATGCAGCCGTTCCCGTCGAAAGACCTGAAATTCATCCTGAAGAAAAGGAACGTCAGCATTCGGTTTATGCACAAAAGGTGAAGGAGTTTTACGATCACCTGTTCAACTCGCATCCGGGCACTCACGAGGAGAAGATCAGTTATTTTGAAGTGCTGAACCGGACCATCAGCCTGATCGCTTACCATAGCAGCCAGTTTCTGCTGCAAAATCATTCCCCCGATGTCCTGATCAGCATATCGCACGAATGCTGCGGTATCTACGATTTTTATAAAGCGCACGAAATGATAGATACCGGCCGGTTTGCAGCCGCAAAAGCCCTGATGAATTTTAAAAACAGGGATAAGGCAGTAAGTAGCGGGTGAATAATTTACTCTTTGCTGAGACCGGTCATGAACCGAACGAATTTATCGTCATTGTAGTCGGCACGGTTCTGTTCCTTAAAAACCATTTCACCTTTTTTGTCGATCACAAAGGTTGTAGGGATCATATCCGGCCAAAACTGTCCAGGTGCCGCGTCTTTGGAAATGCCATATACCGGTAACGCATAACCCCGGTGCTGCAGCATAGCAGACGAGCGGGGCAGATTATTATCGATGTCCACAGTAATGAATATGATATCTGGATTATCCTTCAGTTTCCGGTAGAGTTTATCTACGGAAGGCAGCTCTGCAAGGCAGGGCGGGCACCACACGGCCCAGAAATTGACAAAAACCACTTTCCCCCTTAATTGCTGAAGATCAGTGGTCTGGCCTTTAATATTTTGAACCACCAGTACAGGTGCAGGCTGTAATTTTTCGTGTGCGGCGTCAGGAACATTGGGTTTAAAGAAGCCAAGAGACAACAATGCCATAATGGGCCAGCTTTTCACCCGCGCGCTGAACAGGTAAGCAATAATGAACAGCACAAAAGCGACGGAGAAGACTTTATCGTACTCGATCTTTTTCAGTTTCACGGCTCAAATATACCTGATTTTATACTTTTTGCTTCAGGTACTTCCATACAGGAATGACCGAGGCTGCCCCAATGACCGGTGCGATAAGATATATCCACAATGAAGCTAAATGACCCGATACCACAGCCGGCGCCAGCGACCGGGCGGGGTTCATGGATGCGCCGCAAATTGGACCGGCAAACATGGCTTCGAGACCAACTACCGAACCGATGGCCAGTCCGGCGAACATACCCTGTTCCTTGCTGCCGTGAGCGACATTGATGATGACAAGCATCAGGAAGAAAGTGAGAATAAATTCCAGCACAAACGATTGCACGGCACTTCCCGCGGGCAGGGTGGCCCCGAGAAGATCATTGGCCGGGA
>DASZWG010000426.1:0-3402 GCA_035546675.1 Mucilaginibacter sp.
GAAATATCTCGCCCGGAACCCTGGTTTCACCCGGCAGGACATCCGATCTGCCCATGCTGGTATTGCAGGATGTAAACAAAATGCGCCTGGTGGTTGATATTCCCGAAGACTATGTAGACAAGGTCGACTTAAAAAAGCCGGTGACATTTACCTTCAATGCACTGCCCGGGCAGAAATTATCGGCAAAGATCAGCAGATCTGCCGATGCGCTTGGCAGCTTGCGGCAGGAAGCTATTGAGATCGATGTTTATAACAAGAGTAACATGCTTAAACCGGGGATGTATGCCGAAGTAAAAATACCCATGCTTTCAGGCGCCAAATCCCTGCTTGTTCCCAATTCTGCGATCGTTCGTTCTACTGAAAGGGAATATGTGGTACGCGTAAGGGGCGGCAAAGCCGACCTGGTAGATATTAAGGAAGGGCTTGCCAACACAAATTCAACCGAAGTTTTCGGTGATCTGCGAGCCGGCGATAAGATCGTGACAAATGCAAATGATGAAATAAAGCAGGGCGCAATTATTGATTAATTGCTTTATATCTTTACTACCGGCAGTTTTCCTGCCGGTAGTTTTTTTATTTTATAAGAACTCTCCCAACCAGATGAGCAGCCAGGTGCTGCTCTTTTTTCAACCAAAACATACCTCCGTTCACCAAGTTTTCTAAATAACTCTTGTCAATATCGAGAAGAGTATTTAATTTTACTATACTAAATATATAGATTTTATAGATTTTAATAAACCGAATGAAACAGAAACACATAAAGCTCCTTGCAATTACATCAATCCTTGCTTTGGTGTCATTTGCGGTACAAGCCCAACAGAGTGACGATATCCTGAACATCCTGGTCAGGAAAAACGTGCTGACACAGCAGGAAGCAGATTCCATCCGTTCGGAACAGGCTACCAGGGAACAGAAAAAGCGGGACAAGGAAAAAGAAAATCAGCATAATATCTTTATCGGCAGCAGGGCGCTGCAGATCAGCGGACTGGTTCAGGCGCGATACCAGGTTTTTGAACAAAAGAACATAAACGACGCCTTCGACCTGCACCGTGCGCGGCTGGATGCCAAGGGCAGCATCACCGACAAATGGAGCTATGAGATCTATACCGAATTTGCCGCTTCGGTAAAATTATTGGATGCTTATACCACGTACAAAATTGCCGCTTTTCTGAAAGTTACGGCCGGTCAGTTCAAAATCCCCTTCTCTTACGAAAGTTTGACACCGGACAGCCAGTTAGAGTTCATCGACCGCTCACAGGCCGTTGAGGCGCTTGCAGGCCGCTCAAAAGATATTATCGGCAACCAGAACGGCCGCGATATCGGTATACAGGTTAGCGGCGATTTTATAAAAGTGAAAGACCGGTACCTGCTCGATTACGCATTCGGCGTGTTTAACGGTGCAGGCTACGATGTAACGACGGACAATAATAATTATAAAGATATCGCTGTACGATTAGGCGTACATGTGTTAAAAGGCCTGAATTTTGGCGGCAGTTTTTACGGAGGTGAAGATATACCCGCGGGCAATACCCAAACTCAGGTCCGGAACCGGTTTGGATTTGACGGGCGCTTTATGCAGGGCCCGCTGTCGCTTACAACAGAGTATGTTCACGGAACGGACGCCTCGGTGCAGAAACAGGGCTGGTACGCACAGGCGGGGTATTTTGTAGTGTGGCAAAAACTACAGTTAGTGGCCAGGTACGATACGTATAATCCGAATTCAAAAACAGTATCCGCGCGTACGCGAATTTATACCACCGGCGCAAATTACGTTTTCAACCAATGGACAAGGCTCGAAATAAACTACCTGAACAAACGCGAAGAAAAGATACAAACGCCTAACAACATTATTGAGACACAAATGCAGATCGCGTTTTAATAACGTGATCTGGACAATAAAGATTTAAAATAGCGTCAATTCGCTCCGTACGAGCAAAAGGTTGGTGAAAAACATTTGCTAATTTTACCCTTCAGGAGCATTACTTTTCATCCTGGTGTTTGAAAGTGTTTATCAGATAAGTTCAGAGCCTTACTAAATACCCTTTGGTGATGACACTGATAAAGGAATAGCAGAATGTGCGATATTTTTCAATGGAAATATTTGATATATTTGAGTTATCTCTAACAAACAACAATCTAATCCGCACATCATGAAAAGACTTCTGTTTTGGACCTTGTTAACCATATTGCCTGTGCTGCTAAAAGCGCAAGCCGGGCAGATACTTCAAAAAGACTTCGAAAAAAAAGTCGATTTCCTGACAGCTACTTTTAGGGTTAACGATCATTTGAGCATTGCGGAAATCGCCGTTGATCCGGAAAATTTCGAGCTGGTTGCCATTGACGATAAGATGCAGGCACTATGGCGTGTCCCTTTTAAAGGATCACCTGCAGGTTCCGGCAATTTCAAAGGGCATATCCTGACGATTGGCGCCGATCGTGCAGGCAAATCAAAAGATGCTGCCGTCATCTATACAGCTTATATGCTCGATGAACATACCGGTAAAATTATTCTTCAAAAAACAATTTATACGGATAATGCACCGATGGAGGCTGATTGTAAAAGTGCATTTGCAAAAGATGGCTCATGGCTCAAAATCATTATCAGAGGAACAGGCGCAAAAAGGGGTGCACGTTTTACTGCCATGGACAAATATAATGAGACACATGATCTTACCATACTGGATATAGATGACCAACTGTCAGCGACTGTATCTAAACCGCAGCTTTTCGATGGACTGTTTGCCGGCTTTGCCTCAACCGGTGCTGACGGTTATTTTATTTTTTACCTACAGCCTGACGGTTCTTTAAAGGCTTCAAAATACCTTGTCGGGCAAACCGCTCCGGCTGTGAGTATTACGCAAGACCTGGACATGCTGGATAAATCCGGATCTGAACAGGTAAGTTACAATTCCACACCATCTGAAACCGAAAAAGATGTGGCTTATTTCAGCATCCTACATCGCAACCTGCAAAAGCAATATGAGTTGAGCGTGTGCAGGCTGGATTTTAGTCAAGGCAAAGGAAAAATGGTGAATGAGGAATTGTCCAATGATCATCTCAAATCAATTGAAAAAGCATTTGTAAGGCCTGACAAAGAGCTTGACGATGCTTATGTAGGCAAAGGTGACTTTCTGGTTGTAAAACATATGGCTGATTATGGCGGTACACTAATAGTGACTTATGGTGCTGATTTTTTCCGGGATAATTATCGTATCCAAAATTCGTCTGTAATCAACGCTTATGATAAAGATCTTAATCTAAAATTCCAGCAGGTTATGCCTAGTGTTACTGTGTATGCCCCAACCGGCAACGCGTCGGCATCATTTCACAACGAAGGCGACAAAATGTATATGGTTGCCAATTATGGTAACATGAAATATTATACTATTTATGGCCAGCTAG
>DASZWG010000427.1:0-1606 GCA_035546675.1 Mucilaginibacter sp.
GCAAACCGGCCAGTATCTTTGCCCCGATCTCAAAACCGCTGAAAATGACCTGTGTGGGCCAGTTCTCATAAACATTCTGCGAGGCTTTGGCATCTTTCATCACGTTAAACTCATATCCCGAAGGAAATTTGCCACCCATGCAAACCAGCAGTTTAACCTTTTTGCGCACAAGCTCTTTACCACCAAGCTTTGAATATTCGTCGGCGCCTGAATTCAGCAGGTTGGAAAGATTGGTCAGGAAACCGACCGTAACGATGGTCACGCTTTTATCGGGCCGTGAAGCTAACATCTTGCGGTACAGCTTTACTGCATCCCATGCCTGGGCGTTGGTTTTGATCCTGTGCGGGTATTTAGCAAGTAAAGTATCGGTCCAGTGCTGCCAGTCGCGTAAATCCAGGGCATAGCCTTTAGGCACACCGACTGGAATATCCGGCCGGTGAAAATACGTGTTGAACACATCCAGTACACCTGCAACCCCTTCGTATTTGGTGCTGGCCATCGTTGCCAGGATGTTGGCCTCGCCGCTATCAGCCAGGGCGTGTAAAATGGTAATGGCGCCCGCATCATCGTAATCCGGGCCCATGTCGCTATCGAAAATGATATTTATCTTCTGTTGCGCCTGTACATGGAGCATCAACAGGCAGCACAGACAAAACAGGGAACGTTTTAGAAAAATCATCTATGAGGTTTATAATTAATATTCGATTTAAGCTAAATTATTACTTTTATCGTAAACCGCCAGTTTCAATACTTTATGAGCCAAAACAGGAAGCTGACCTGTTGAACGGGCGGCTAACCCTGTAACAAAAACCGATATTATACATCCAATTATATAAATAACTGATCTTTCTATGCTAAGCATCCGGCACATCGAAAAACAATATGCAGGGCACCGCGCCCTGACCGACGTGAGCATAGAGGTTGAAAGCGGCCAGGTTTTCGGGCTATTGGGTCCGAACGGCGCCGGCAAAACCTCGCTCATCCGTATCATCAATCAAATCACCGCTCCCGATTCGGGCGAAATTTACTTCAACGGCGAAAAGCTCAACCAGTCGCACATCGAGCGCATCGGCTATCTGCCCGAGGAGCGCGGTCTGTACAAAAAAATGGAGATCGGCGAACAGATGATCTACCTGGCCCGCCTGAAGGGCCTTAGTCGTGCTGAAGCGACAAAAAGGCTGAAACAATGGTTCCAGAAACTGGGGATGGAAACCTGGTGGAAGAAAAAAATTGAGGAACTTTCAAAAGGGATGCAGCAAAAGGCCCAGTTTGTGGCTACGGTATTGCATGAACCCGATCTGATCATCCTGGACGAGCCTTTCAGCGGTTTTGACCCGGTTAATGCCGACCTGATCAAAGACGAGATACTGGAACTGAACCGCAAGGGCGCTACCGTCCTTTTTTCGACCCACCGCATGGAATCGGTTGAGGAATTGTGCGATTCGATCGCTCTGATCAATTTATCGCACAAAATACTTGACGGCAGGATAAAGGATATCAAAAACACCTATCGCAACGATACCTATCTTATTGAATACATCGGCAAGCACATCGATGCTGACGCTGCACAGCCTTTTAGCATCATCGATGAAGTAATGGGCGAAGA